>JAFEDW010000045.1 GCA_018241455.1 Pseudomonadota bacterium
GCGCTTCGGGCCGTTGGCCGGATTCCTGGCCGCGATGAATGTCTGGTTGAACAACGTGTTCCTGTTCCCGACGCTGAGCCTCGCGATCCTGCAGATGTCAGCCTACGCGCTCGGCCCCGCGGCCGGTGCGATGGCGGCGAACAAGCTGGTGATACTGGCGATGAGCCTCGTGACCACGAGCGCGCTGATGCTCATCGCCTGGCGCGGACTTGGCGTAGGCAAATGGGTCAACAATGCCGGCGGATTCGCGTTCGTGGCGCTGTTCGTGGTCGTCATCGTCGCCGCCGTGCCGCGCTGGATGCACGGCGGCGCCGCGACCGCGCCCGCCTCGCTGGCGCTGCCCGCGCTGTCGTTGCTGAACCTGAACCTGCTGGCGAAGATGGGCTTTGGCGCCTGGTGCGGTGCCGATGCGGTCGCGGTCTTCGCCGGCGAGTGCCGCACGACCGACACCGCCCGGCTGATCCGCCGCTCGATCTGGGTGTCCGCGCCGCTGATCGCCGCGTTGATGATCCTGGGCACCGCCAGCGTGCTGAGCTTCGTCCGCCCGGGCGAGATCGACCTGATCGCGCCGGGTATCCAGGTCTTAAGCGCCGGCCTGCCGCGGCTGGTGGCGGCCGCCGTCGTGCTGCTGATCGTCGCGACGCTGGCGCAGAAGTCGTTCTACTTCAGCGTCATGGTGCGCATGCCGATGGTCGCGGGCTGGGATCACCTGCTGCCGCCCTGGTTCAGCCGGCTCGATGCGCGCTACCAGACGCCGGTCGGCTCGATATTTTTCGCCGGCGCCTTCATCATGGCGCTGACACTGCTGGCGATCAGCGGCGCCGGCAACCAGGAGGCCTATCAATTGCTGCTCAACGCATCGCTCCTGTGCTTTGCCGGCGCCTACCTGATGATGTTCGCGATTCCGCTCGTGGCGAGGGGCGAGAAACCCTCGTGGGGCGTGCGGCTGGCCGCGGCCAGCGGCTTCTCGATGACGCTGCTGTTCGTCCTGTTGTCGGTGATCCCCATCGTACAAGTCGAGAACCGCGGACTTTTCGCCGCGAAACTGATCGCGGTAATCGGCGGACTCCAATGCGCCGGCGCGCTGTATTTTGCCCGCGCGCGGCGCCGATTCGCGCAGGAGTAGGCCGATGAGCTTCCACGGCGAGCGGCAGGTGCGCATCCTGATCATCGGCGGCGGCGCGATCGGCGCCGCGCTCGCCTATCACCTGGCGCGCGCCGGCACGAAGGACGTATTGCTGGTCGAGAAGGCGCAGCTCACGCACGGCTGCACCTGGCACGCGGCCGGTCTCGTCGGCCAGTTGCGCGGCAAGAAGAACCTGACGCGGCTGATGCAGAACTCGGTGGCCGTGTTCGACCGCCTCGAGCAGGAGACCGGCCAGGCAATCTCGTGGAAGAAAGTCGGGAGCCTGCGCCTCGCCGGCAGCAAGGCGCGCTGGAGCGAGATCCGCCGCTCGATGGGCCAGGCGAAGAGCTTCGGCGTCGAGTGCCATGCGCTGTCGGCAGCCGAGGCGAACAACCGCTTCCCGTTCATCAGCCCCGAGGGCATCGAGGGCGCGGCCTTCATTCCGGGCGACGGCTACATCGATCCCTATTCGCTTACCATGGCCTATGCCAAGGGCGCGCGCGCCAACGGCGCCAGGATCGAACAGGGCGTGTGCGTCGAGCAGATCGTGCTCGAAGGCGCGCGCGCGGTCGGCGTGGTCACGAACACCGGCACGATCGGCTGCGAGGTGCTCGTCAACTGCGCCGGACTGTGGGCCAAGCGCGTCGGCCGCATGGCCGGCGTCGATCTCGCCACCAGCGTGGTCGAGCACCAGTATTTCCTCACCGAGAAGAAACTGCAGTTCGACGCGGCGCTGACCACGCTCCGTGATCCGGACAACAATTTCTACCTCAAGCCCGACACCGGTTCGTTCGCGATCGGCGGCTGGGAAGACGGCACCAGCGGCTTCCATCGCGGCATGCCGCCCTTCTCGTTCGCGCGCGAGCTGCTGCCGCCGAACATGGAGCGGCTCGAGCTGTTCGCGCTGCCCGCCGCGTCGCGCTTGCCGGTGCTGAACGAGATCGGCATCCAGACGGTGATCAACGGACCGATTCCGGTGTCGGCCGACGGCGAGCCACTGATCGGCCTCGCGCCGGGGCTCGACAACTTCTACGTCGGCTGCGGATTCACCGCCGGCATCGCCGCCTCGGGTGGCGCCGGGCTCGCGCTGTCGAACCTGATCCTGCACGGCGATGCGGGCATGGACCTGTGGCCCTTCGACGTGCGCCGCTTCTCGAGCGCGCACGCGCAACCGCGTTATCTCGAGAAGCGCGCCATCGAAGCCTACGGCGCCTACTACAAGATCCACTTTCCGGTCGAAGAGATCGAGACCGCGCGGGGCTTGCGCCGCTCGGCCGTGCACGAGCAGCTCGGGCGCGCCGGCGCGGTGTTCGGATCGAAGGCCGGCTGGGAGCGTCCCAACTGGTTTGCCTCGCCCGGCATGCACGCACACGACGCGCCCTCGTTCGAGGACAAACCGAACTGGTTCGGCCCCGTGGCCGCCGAACTGACGGCGATCCGCACGCGCGCCGCGCTGATCGACCAGAGCTCGTTCGCCAAGTTCGAGATCAGCGGCGCGGGCGCCGAAGCGGCGCTGCAGCGCATCGCCGCGAATGATCTCTCCGGACCGCCGGGCAAGGCGGTCTACACGCAGCTGTGCAACGAACGCGGCGGCATCGAAGCCGACGTGACGCTGATCCACGACCGGCGGGAGCATTTCCTGCTCGTGACCGGCTCGGGCTTCGGCGTGCGCGACTCGGGCTGGGTCGCGCGGCACCTCGGCGATGGCGTCACGATCCGCGAGGTGACGAATGCCTACGCAACGCTGAACCTGTGCGGCCCGCACTCGCGCGCGATCCTGCAATCGGTCAGCGACGACGACCTGTCGAACGCCGCGTTTCCGTTCCGCGGCGTGCGGTACATCGACGTCGGCGATGCGCGCGCGCTGGCGGTACGCATCGGCTATGTCGGCGAACTGGGTTACGAGCTCTACATTCCGCAGGAGTTTGCGGCCAGCGTGTACGAGACGCTGTGGGTGGCCGGCGCATCGCATGGCATCGCCAATGCCGGGTACCGAGCCATCGAATCGGCGCGCCTCGAGAAGGGATACCTGTATTGGTCCGGCGACATCTCGCCCGACTACAACCCGTACGAGGCGGGCTTGGGTTTCTGCGTGGCGCTCGACAAGGGCGAGTTCATCGGCCGCGCGGCCTTGCAGAAGATCAAGCGCGACGGCGTCGCCCGCAAACTGTGCTCGTTCACGGTCGAGGGCTTCGCGCCGTTCCACGGCGGCGAGGCAATCGTGCACTCTGGCCAGGTGGTCGGCTCGACCACCAGCGCCGGCTTCGGCCACACGCTCAAGGAGACGATCGCCTTCGGCTACCTGCCGACGGCGCTGGCCGGCGAGAGCGCGTTCGAGATCGAAGCCTTCGGCAGGGCCTACGCGGCGACGCGCGGCGCGCGCTGCCTGTACGATGCCAGAATGGAACGCCTGAGGTCCTGAACGTGAGCGCCGGCGGCAATGATCGCATCGACGCTGGCGATCGCGGCGTGGCGCGCGCACGCCAGGTCATCGACCGCCTGGCATTGTTCACGGAAAGCGACCGCGGTGCGATCGGCGTGACGCGGCTCGGCGGCACGACGAATCTCGTCTTTCGCATCGACGACGGCGCGGCACATTACGTGCTGCGCATCCCGGGCAAGGGCACCGAGGAATACATCAACCGCACGCACGAGGCGCAGGCGGCGCGCGAGGGGGCGCGCGTCGGCGTCAGTCCCGCGGTGCTGCAATTCGACCTGGCCTCCGGCGTCATGGTCACGCGGCTGGTGGACGGCGCCGTGACGATGACGCCGCAGCAATTCCGCGCGCGCGCGGGTGCGCCGGCGCGTGCTGGCGAGGTACTGCGCCGGCTCCACCGCTCCGATGCCGCGTTCACGTTCCGGTTCGAATTGTTCGCGATGATCGACGACTACCTGAAGGTGCTGGCGGGCAAGGATACGCAGCTGCCCTCGGGCTACCACGACGTCGTGCGCGAGGCCGGCGTCGTGCGCGCCGCACTCAACGCGCATCCGCTGCCGCTGGTGGCCTGCCATTGCGATCCGTTGTGCGAGAACTTCCTCGACACCGGCGAGCGCATGTGGCTGGTCGACTGGGAATACTCCGGCATGAACGATCCGCTGTGGGATCTCGGTGATGTTTCGGTCGAGGCCGGGTTCGATGCCGCGCAGGACGAACAGATGATGCGCGCCTATTTCGACGGCGAGGCACGACCCGCTGAGCGCGGGCGCATCGTCATCTACAAGGCGATGTGCGACCTGCTGTGGACGCTGTGGGGGCTGATCCAGCATGCCAACCAGAATCCCGCCGAGGATTTCTGGCAGTACTCGATCACGCGCTTCGGTCGCTGCACGGCACTGATGGCATCGCCAGAGTTCGACCGCCACGTGGCCGCGGTAGCGAAAGGCTGAGGCTCGGCCGCGCTACGGCTGCAGCGGCAGCAGGATCTCGAAGCGCAGGCCCCGCCCGATGCCGTCGCTGTGCGCGGCGATGCTGCCGCCGAGTGCGTGCAGCGTATTTGCGCACCAATGCAATCCACGTCCGCCCGCGCCCGTACTGGCAGCGGCCGCGGTTGCCGATTCCTTCTGGAACAGCGCGCGCACCGCAGCCGCATCGAGCCCGCCGCTCGCCTGGTGGATGCCGAGCCGCAGCACGCGGCGCCCGTTTGTCGACAGCAACTCCGCGTCCACGTCGAATCGCGCGCGCGCCTGGCCCGCCTGCTCGGCGCACGTCGCGGCATGACTGGCGAGTTCCTGCAGCACCAGCGCGAGCGTCGTGCCGGGGAGCAGCAGCTCACCGAGTACGGCAACACCCGGCGCCGATTGCACATCGAGGCGCGCGCGCTGTGCGGCGTTGAGCCTTGCCAGGCCGCGCTTGACCAGTTCCGCCGGCGTGATCGGCTGCAGCACCGGTCCGGCGCGGGGCTTGACGTGCTGTTCGGCAAGCACGCCCTCGATGATCTCCGCCTGGTCCACGATTTGCGCGAGCGCCTCGCCGGCCTGCGTTCGCGTATGAGCCAGTTCCCTGGCGAGCAGTTCGAGGAACTGGCGCAGGTCGCGCTGCCGCCCGGGTTCGGCGCTGCCACGCAGGAATTCCTCCAGCGTGTGCTGCAATTCGTCGACCGGCATCGCGTGCAGGTGCTGGCGAAGCGCGGCGATGCTGACCGACAGCGGCGTCATCGCGTTGCCGAGGTTGTGCAGCACCCCGCTCGCATTCTCCGCGGCCCCCGATTCGAACGAACGGTCGGCCAGTTCGCGCCGCGAGTCGGCCAGCCGTTCGACCATGTCATCGAAGGCCTGCGCCAGCGTGCCGAGTTCATCGCTGCGCTGGTAGTCGAGGCGCGATGACAGGTCATCGGCAGCGGCGATACGCTGCGCATGATCGGTCACGCGCGCCAGCGGACCGAGCACGATGCGGCTGAGCAGCACCAGCAGCACAAGCAGCACGACGCCGCCGGCGAAGCTCAGCATCAGCGTCGAATAGCGCACTGCGGCATCGCCGTGCCTCGAGATCGTGCGCGGCACCGTGATGCCCAGCACCAGCAGCGGCCGGCCCGACTGGTTGGTGAAGGTGTGCTCGACGCGCGTCGTGGTCGCGGTCTCGGTCAGGTGCGACATCGCGTGTGCATCGCTCGACTTGTCCCACAGGCGCATGTCGAGCGGCACCTGCGCCTGCCGACCGATGCGCTGCAGCTCGGGGTTGTTGAGCATGCGCGCCACGATGACCATGCCGCGCGACGGACCACGGTTGAAGCCATCGAGGATTGGCGCGCCCGCGGCCAGCAACACGCCGGTGTCGGTGTCGATGAGCCCGGTGATCGTCCTGCCGTTCGCCAGCGCCTCGAGCCAGGAGGGCTCGAGAAGTCCGCTGCGGTTCAGCCGGATGTCGATGGGTATGCCGGTGGCCGGATCGAGCGCGCGGCTCCACTCGTAGCGCCCGTCCGGCCTCAGCACGGCGAGGTAGTCGACCTTGAGTGTCTGCACGGCCGCGTCGGTCAGGTTGGCCTGCGCGAATGCCCGGTTGTGGTCGCGCATGTAGCGCCACACCTCGGCCCAGTTGCCCCAGTCGGAGGCTGCGGCGCCGAGCGATTCCAGTTCACGCTCGACCGCGAATTCGACGCGCTGCATGTCGGTCTGCGCGCTGGTGCGTTCGAGCTCGATGAAGCGCGGCCGCATCAGCCGCTGCTGGATCGTCCACTGCGCGGCGATCAGCACCGCAAGCAGCAGCACCAGCAGGATGCTCACCTTGGCACGAACGCGCATGGGGTGCGATCACTTTTACGCCGCTACCGAGTGGCAATCAACTGCCGGCCTTGAACCTCGTCCACATGCGGGTCAGCGCGCGGGTGTAATGCTGCGAGCGAGGCAGGTCGGGCACCAGCTTCGCCATGACCTCGGGCGGCGGATAGATGTTCGGGTCATGGCGCAACTGCGGCTCGATCAGCGGCAGGGCGGCGGCATTCGTGGTCGCGTAGCGCAGGAAGTTGGCATTGCGGGCGGCGACATCGGGCCGCAGCATGTAGTTCATGAACAGGTGCGCGTTGCGCCAGTGCGCGGCGTCAGCCGGAATTGCCAGCAGGTCGAAGTACAGCATCGCGCCCTCGCGCGGAATCACGTAGCGGATCGAGTTGCCGTTGTGCGCTTCGCGGGCCCGCGCGGCCGCCTGCCCGACATCGCCGCTCCAGCCGAACACCAGGCAGACATCGCCGTTCGCCAGCGTCTCGATGTAGGTCTCGGTTTCGATCGAGCGTACGTAGGGTCGGATGCGCATCAGCACCTGCTCGGCGGCCGCGAGATCCGCGGGGTCCTCGCTGTTCGGCCGGCGCCCGAGATAGAACAGCACGGTGTTGACGACTTCGTCCGGCGCGTCGATGAACTGCACGCCGCATTTCGCGAAGTGGCTGACCACCGTCGGGTCGAACACCATGCGCAGGCTGTCGAGCGGCGCGTCGGGCATCGCGGCCGCGACCTGCGCCACGTTGTAGCCGATCCCCGACGTGCTCATCAGGTAATTGACGCCGTGCGCGAATTCCGGATCGAAGGGTGCGGTCTGCGCGCGGATCCGCGGATCGATGTTCTTTGCATTGGGAAGCAGTGCGGGATCGAGCGTACGAAACACGCCCGCCGGAATCTCGCGCGCCATGAATGCGGCGGTCGGCACGACGATGTCATAACCGCTCTTGCCGGTCAGCAGCTTCGTCTCGAGCACCGCGTTGGAATCGTAGACGTCGTAGTTGACCTTGATGCCGAATTCCCGCTCGAAGCCGCGCACCAGCTCTGGGGCGATGTAATCCGACCAGTTGTAGATGTTGAGGACTTTCTCTTCCGGGCCGTCGGCCGCGCCGGCGGGCGCGCTGCCCACGGCCGTGCCGGCCTGCGGACGGCCGCCACAGCCAGCAATCAGCAGCAGCACAATCGCCGCCGCTGCCAGTGCACGGTGAGGGGTGGCGCGCAACTGCACCTCGGTGCTCAGCGCCGCGAGCGCGCGCCTGCCGGCCGCGCGCCCAACAGCTGCGCCTGGCTCGCGAAGCGCAGCGCCATCTGCCCGCAGACCAGGTCGCACAGATCGTAGACGCGCGGATCGGCGATGCGATAGAAGGCGCTCGTGCCCTGGGCGTCACGTTCGACCATGCCGTGGCGCATCAGGATCGCCAGATGCTTCGACACATTGGCCTGGCTGCAGTCGAGCAGCTCGGTCAGTTCGCCGACCTTGTGCGGGCGATCCTGCAGCGTCTTGAGGATCCTGAGCCGCAGCGGCTCGGACAGCGCCCGAAAGTATTCGGCGACATGATCCAGCGCCCGGTCATCCAGTGCTTTCAATTGCGGACACTCCGTATTGATGCAGTTGCGTTTCCGGTTCACATTTTAACCTCAATCGACCCTTGCATCCATTACCATATAGGAATATAGTAACTCGGAGATGGAGCTGGGACAATGAAAATGCTGAACGCACTCGCCGTCATCGGATTGCTGCTGGCACAGCCTGCCCTGGCGGCACCGGCCGTACCGGCAGCGCCGGCCGCCAGCCTCGTCGTCGGCGCCACAACCCGCGACGGCACCTTCGCCGCCACCGGCACCGTCGAGGCGGTGCGGCAGGGTACGCTCGCCGCGCAAGTGTCGGGCCGCATCGCGGAAATCCTCGTCAGGAGCGGCGATGAGGTGGCCGCCGGCCAGGCGCTGGTGCGCATCGAGGCCGACGAAGCGCAACAGAGCGCCGCCGCAAGCGGCGCCACCGCCGCCGGCGCCGCCGCGCGGCTGGCCAGCGCACGGGCCGATCACGAGCGCGCCCAGAAACTGCACGCGCAGGACTACATCAGCGACGCCGCGATGCAGCGCGCCGAGGCCGCCTGGCAATCGGCGCAAGCCGACGCCGAGGCCAGCGGCGCCATGGCGAAAGCGGCCAACACGCGGGCGGGCTGGTACACGGTGCGCGCGCCCTACGCGGGCCATGTCACCGAGCTGTGGGTCAGCGCGGGCGACACGGCGACGCCGGGCCGGCCGCTGGTCGGCCTCTATGCGCCGGGCGCGTTGCGCGTCGTGGCGCGCATCCCGGAAACGATCGGCCCGCGGCTATTGCCGGGTGCCAGCGCGCGGGTCGAATTCGGCGCCGATGCCGCGCCCGGACCTGCGCTCACGCTGACCTCCTGGCGCGCGGTGCCGGCGGTCGATCCGGCGACGCACAGCATCGAGGTGCGCGTCGACCTGCCGGCGGCGACACGCACCGATCCCGGCCAGTTCGCCCGCCTGCTGCTGCCGCTGCGCACGGCCGCGACCGAGCTGCGCGTGCCGCAGCGCGCGATCGTCCATCGCAGCGAAGTCACGGCCGTCTATGTCATCGATGCGCAGGGCGAGACGCATCTGCGCCAGGTGCGGCTCGGGCCGGCCGACGGCGAGAACGTGATCGTGCTGTCGGGCCTGCAGGCCGGTGAGCGCATCGTCGCCGATCCGAACAGCGGCGGCATGCGGTAGGCGCCGCATGGGCATCGCCGGCCGGATCGCACGCTATTTCCAGTCCGCGCGGATCACGCCGCTGCTGGCGCTGGTGGCGTTGCTGATGGGGCTGTTCGCCGCGACGGTGACGCCGCGCGAGGAAGAGCCGCAGATCAACGTGACGATGGCGAATGTCATCATTCCGTTCCCGGGCGCATCGGCACACCAGGTCGAGCAATCGGTGGCCGGACCCGCCGAGCAGGTGCTCGGCCAGATGGCGGGCCTCGAACACGTGATGTCGGTCTCGCGCCCGGGCCTGGCCATCATCACGGTGCAGTTCAAGGTCGGCGTGCCGCGCACCGAGGCGCTGGTGCGCCTGTACGACACGCTCAATGCCAACCGCGACTGGCTGCCGGCGGGTCTCGGCGTCGGCGAACCGATCGTCAAGCCCAAGGGCATCGACGACGTCCCGATCCTGACCGCGACGCTCTACGATCGCCGCCCCGGGAGCGGCGCCTTCGAGCTCGAGCGCATCGCGCATGCGATGGAGGCCGAGCTCAAGCGCGTCGCCGGCACGCGCGAGGTACGCACGATCGGCGGGCCGGGCCGCGCGATCAACATCGTGCTGGATCCGGAGGCGCTGCGCGCCGTCAACCTCAGCGTCGCCGACCTGCGCCGCGCGCTGCAGGGCGTGAATTCGGCGCAACCGGCCGGCGCCATCGTGCAGGGCAACGCGAGCATCGCGATCGACGGCGGCGGCGTGCTCGAGAATGCGGCCGCCGTCTCCGACCTGATCGTCGGCGTGCACGCCGGGCGGCCGGTATTCCTGCGCGACGTCGCGCGCATCAGCGACGGCGCCCCGCCGCCGCAGCACTACGTGTGGTACGGCACGGCCGGCAGCCACGCGGCCGAGTACCCGGCGGTCACGCTCAGCGTGACCAAGAAGCCCGGTGAAAACGCGGTCGATGTGGCGGCTCGCCTGCGCGCGCGCATCGCCGAACTCGAGGACACCTTGCTGCCGCAGGGCGTCGGCGTCGAGATCACGCGTGACTACGGCGCGACGGCCAACGACAAGGCGCTGAAGCTGATCGAGAAGCTGTTGTTCGCGACCGCCTCGGTCGTGGCACTGGTGTTCTTCGCGATGGGCCGGCGCGAAGCGGCGATCGTCGGCATCGCGGTGGCGCTGACACTGACGGCGACGCTGTTCGCGTCCTGGGCCTGGGGATTCACGCTCAATCGCGTCAGCCTGTTCGCGCTGATCTTCTCGATCGGCATCCTGGTCGACGACGCGATCGTCGTGGTGGAGAACATCCACCGGCACCAGCAGCTCGATCCCGATCGGCCGCTCGCGGACCTGATCCCGGGCGCGGTCGACGAAGTCGGCGGCCCGACGATCCTCGCCACGTTCACCGTGATCGCGGCGCTCCTGCCGATGGCTTTCGTCAGCGGGTTGATGGGACCGTACATGGCGCCGATCCCGATCAACGCCTCGATGGGCATGCTGATCTCGCTCGCGGTGGCCTTCGTCGTGACGCCGTGGCTGGCGCGGCTCTGGCTGCGCTCGCACCACGCGGCCGGCGCGGGCAAGAACCTGGCCGCGCGCCTCGAACCGCTGTTCCGGCGCGTGTTCGCGCCCTTCCTCGATGCGCAGCACGGCCAGCGCAACCGGCGCCGGCTGTGGGCCGGCGTCGGCGGGCTGATTCTCATCGCGGTGGCACTGCCCACCGTGCAATGGGTCGTGCTGAAGATGCTGCCGTTCGACAACAAGTCGGAGTTCCAGCTGATCGTCGACCTGCCGGCCGGCTCGCCGGTCGAGCGCACCGCGGCGACGCTCGGCGACCTCGGCCACTACCTGGCCACGGTGCCCGAAGTGCACGACTACCAGGCTTACGCGGGCGTGGCCGCGCCGATCAATTTCAACGGCCTCGTGCGCCAGTACTACCTGCGTGCGGCGAGCGAATCGGGCGACATCCAGGTCAACCTGGTCGGCAAGAGCGAGCGCAGCGAGCAGAGCCACGCGATCGCGACGCGCCTGCGCCCGGCGCTCGCCGCGATCGGCCGTGCGCACGGCGCCATCGTCAAGCTCGTCGAGGTGCCGCCGGGGCCGCCGGTGCTGGCGCCGATCGTCGCGGAAATCTACGGGCCGGACGAGGCCGGGCGGCTCGAGCTCGCCGCCGCGGTACGC
>JAFEDW010000460.1 GCA_018241455.1 Pseudomonadota bacterium
GTTCAGGATGCCGGCGCTGGTCTCGCAGTGCACCAGCGCGACGTGCGTGATGCCGGCGTCGGCGGCCAGCGCGCGATCGATGTCGGCGGCCTTGACTGCGGCATCCTCGGCATAGTCGACGGTGGTGAGCTTCCGGCCCAGTACGCGGCAAATGCGTGCGATGCGTTGGCAGTAGGCGCCATTCTGCGGCACCAGCACGTGTCCGTTGCGCGGCACCAGCGTACCGATCGCCGCCTCGACCGAGAACGTGCCGCTGCCCTGCAACGGCACGCACTCGTGCGTGCCACTGGCGTTGACGATGGCCAGGAGCCGTTCGCGCACCCGCCCGGTGATCTGGTTGAAATCGCTGTCCCAGGAGCCCCAGTCCCGCAACATGCTCTGCCGGGTGGCCAGCGAGGTCGACAGCGGGCCGGGGGTCAACAGGTAAGGTACAGGCTTCATGGGAATTCTCTGGAAGCGCGCCGGCCGCGGAACGCCTGCTATACAGTAAACTGTCGGGCGCGTACTGTCATCAGGTCGGGCCGCCAGCGGAGTCACGATGCGCCAGGTCGAAGTCAACGGACGCAGTTATCGGCTGCCTGCGCAACCCTCGGTCGTGGTATGCGTCGACGGCTGCGAGCCCGATTACATCGCCCAAGCCATTGCGTGCGGCTACATGCCGTGGATGAAGTCGGTACTCGCGAACGGCACGGCCGTCATTGCCGACTGCGTGATTCCTTCGTTTACCAACCCGAACAACCTGTCGATCGTCACCGGCGCCCCGCCTTCGGTGCACGGCATCTGCGGCAACTATCTTTACGATACCGCGAACAACGTCGAAGTCATGATGAACGACCCGAAGTGGCTGCGCGCGCCATCGCTGCTGGCCGCGCTCGCCGACGCGGGCTGCAAGGTCGCGGTGGTCACGGCCAAGGATAAACTCCGCAAGCTGCTGGGCCATGGCATGCGCGGCGTGTGCTTTTCGGCCGAGAAGGCCGACCAGGCGAGCGTGGCCGAACATGGCATCGACAAGGTGCTCGAGCTGGTCGGCAAGCCGGTGCCCGACGTGTACAGCGCGGCGCTGTCGGAATTCGTGTTCGCCGCCGGCGTGCGGCTGATGGAAACGCGCCGGCCCGATGTGATGTACCTGTCGACGACCGACTACGTGCAGCACAAGTATGCGCCGGGCACGCCGGCCGCGAATGATTTCTACCGCATGATGGATGGCTATCTCGCTGCGCTCGACAAGCTCGGCTGCGCGGTCGCCGTGACGGCCGACCACGGCATGAACGCCAAGACGCGCATGGATGCGAGTCCCGACGTGATCTACCTGCAGGACCAGCTCGATGGCTGGCTCGGCGCCGGCACGGCGCGCGTGATCCTGCCGATCACCGACCCGTATGTCGTGCACCACGGCGCATTGGGCTCGTTCGCGACGATCTACTTGCCGGTAGCCATCGACCAGGCGGCCGTCGCCGCGCGCCTGCGTGCGCAGCCTGGCATCGAACTCGTGCTGTCTCGGGCCGAGGCCGCAGCGCGCTTCGAACTGCCGCCGGATCGCATCGGCGATCTCGTCGTCACCGGCGAGC
>JAFEDW010000461.1 GCA_018241455.1 Pseudomonadota bacterium
GTCACGCGGCTCGAATACGAGTCCTTCGCGCCGCTGGCGCTGCGCGAGGGCGAACGCATCCTCGCCGAAGCGCGCGAACGCTTCGGGCTGCGCGGCGCGCTGTGCGTGCATCGCGTCGGCGCGCTGCGCCTCGGTGACATCGCCGTGTGGGTCGGCGTGAGTGCCGCGCATCGCGACGAAGCGTTCCGGGGCTGCCGCTACATCATCGACGAAGTGAAGCACCGCTTGCCGATCTGGAAGAAGGAACACTACGACAACGGCGATTCGGGCTGGGTCAACTGCGAACGCTGTGCCGCGGCATCGGCACATGCCGACCATGCGCACGCCGCCTCCGGATCGCTCAAGCAGGCCTGACCTGCCCCGAGCCGCGTAGCACGTATTTGTAGCTGGTGAGCTGCTCGACACCGACCGGGCCGCGCGCATGGAAGCGGTCGGTCGAGATACCGATCTCGGCGCCCATGCCGAACTCGCCGCCGTCGGCAAATTGCGTCGAGGCGTTGTGCAGCACGATCGCGCTGTCGACCCGGGCGAGGAATCGCTCGGCGGTGGCAGCATTGCGCGTGACGATCGACTCGGTATGCGCCGAGCCGTAACGCGCGATGTGCTCGATCGCGCCATCGACACCATCGACGAGCCGCGCGGCGATGATCGCATCGAGATACTCGGTGTGCCAATCCTGCTCGCTGGCCGCGCGCAGGCGGGAATCGGCCACCAACGCGCGCAGTGCCTCGTCGGCACGCACTTCGCAGCCGGCCGCCAGCAGATCGCCGAGCAACGCCCGCGCCAGCGAGAGCGGCGCAGCGCGATCGATCAACAGCGTTTCCGCCGCGCCACATACGCCGGTGCGCCGCAGCTTCGAATTCAGCACGATTGCGCTCGCCATCGGCGCGTCGGCATCGCGGTCGACATAGACGTGGCAGTTGCCTTCCAGGTGCGCAATCACCGGCACGCGCGCCTCCGCCTGCACCCGCGCCACCAGGCTCTTGCCGCCGCGCGGCACCAGCACGTCGATGTATTCACGCATGCCGCCCAGCATTTCCCCGACCGCGGCACGGTCGGCCGTCGGCACGAGCTGGATGCATGCCGCCGGCAAGCCGGCCGCGGCCAGCCCCTCGGCCAGGCAGGCGTGGATCGCCGCATTCGAGCGTCCACTCTCCGAGCCGCCGCGCAGGATCACCGCGTTGCCCGCCTTGAGGCACAACGCGCCGGCATCGGCGGTCACGTTGGGTCGGCTCTCGTAGATGATGCCGATGACGCCCAGCGGCACGCGCACGCGCTGGATGCGCAGGCCATTCGGGCGGGTCCATTCGGCGATGACGGCGCCGACCGGGTCCGGGAGCCGCGCGATGTCCTCGAGGCCCTGCGCCATCGCCTCGACGCGCCGCTCATCGAGCCGCAGCCGGTCGAGCAGCGCGGCGCCCAGCGCAGCGGCGCGGGCGTCCTCCATGTCGGCGGCGTTGGCCGCGAGTATCCGCGCGCCGTGCGCGCGCAGCGCGGCCGCCGCCGCCATCAACGCACGCTCCTTGGTGGCGGAGTCGGCGAGCGCGAGCTGCGCGGCGGCGGC
>JAFEDW010000462.1 GCA_018241455.1 Pseudomonadota bacterium
GGCGCCGAGGTACAGCATGATCAGCTCGACGCTCTTGTCCGCCTGCACGAGCACCCGATCGCCGGGCGCAAGGCCCAGATCGAGCAGCGCGTTGGCGTACTGCGCGCTGCGCGCCTGCAGCGCGCCATAACGGATCAGCCCGCTGCCGGCCTGGCGCGCGAACGGCAGCGAGCCATCGACCGGTGAGCACAGGCGCTCGTAGAGATTGCCGTTCACTGCGCCGGCGGAACCGCAGCCAGGTGCGCACCGGACTCGCGCTGGCCGGCCTGGCGCTGCTTGGCCTCGCGCCGCCGTGCATGCAGCACCCACTCGGTGTACCCGTTGGGTTGCTCGCGCCCCTTGAAAACGAGCTCGCAGGCCGCCTGGAATGCGAGGCTCCGGCCGAAGTCCGGCGCCATCGGGCGGTAGCCCGGCTCGAGCGCATTCTGCCGATCGACGACGAGCGCCATGCGCCGCAGCGCCTCGAGCGCCTGCTCGCGCGTGCACACGCCGTGCAGCAGCCAGTTCGCCATGTGCTGGCTCGAGATGCGCAATGTCGCGCGGTCTTCCATCAGCCCGACATCGTGGATATCGGGCACCTTCGAACAGCCGATGCCCATTTCCACCCAGCGCACGACATACCCGAGGATGCCCTGCGCGTTGTTGTTCAACTCGGCTTCGACCTCGGCCTCGCTCCAGGCACGCGCGGGCGCGAGCGGCGGCGTCAGCAGTTCGGCCAGCGCCGCGCGCGGCCTGCCGCGCAGTTCGTTCTGCACCGCGGCAACGTCGACCTCGTGATAGTGCAGCGTGTGCAAGGTCGCGGCGGTGGGCGATGGCACCCAGGCGGTGTTCGCTCCGGCTTTCGGATGCGCGATCTTCGTGCGCAACATATCGGCCATGCGGTCCGGCATCGCCCACATGCCCTTGCCGATCTGCGCGCGCCCGGCCAGCCCGCAGCGCAGGCCCACGTCGACGTTCGCGCGTTCATAGGCATCGAGCCAGATAGCCTGGCGGATGTCGCCCTTGCGCAGCATCGCGCCGGCGGCCATCGAGGTGTGCAGTTCATCGCCAGTGCGGTCGAGGAAGCCGGTGTTGATGAACACCACGCGTTCGCGGGCGGCGCGGATGCATTCGGTGAGATTCAGCGTCGTGCGCCGCTCCTCATCCATGATGCCCATCTTCAGTGTGTTGGGCGGCAGGCCGAGCAGTTCCTCGACGCGGCCGAACAGGCGCACGGCCAGCGCGACTTCTTGCGGGCCATGGAGCTTCGGCTTGACGATGTAAATCGAACCGCTCCGGCTGTTGCGCGCAGCGCCCGCGCCGCGCAGGTCGTGCAGGCCGATCAGTGCACAGATCGCGGCATCGAGCATCGTCTCGGGCACCGGCTGCCCGTCGAGCCGTACCATGTCGCTCATCATGTGGTGGCCGACGCTGCGCACCAGCAGCAGGCTCCGACCCGGCAGCCGCAGCTCACCGCCATCCGGCGCCGTGTACAGGCGATCGGCGTTCAACCGACGCGTGTACTGCATGTTGCCTTTCGGGAAGTTCGCCGTCAGCGTGCCGCGCATCAGGCCGAGC
>JAFEDW010000463.1 GCA_018241455.1 Pseudomonadota bacterium
CAACCTGCGCGCCGCGGCGGCGCTCGCCTTCCTGATCTTCGGCGTGAACATCTGGTGGGTCGCGGGGCTCAACGAGACCGCGACGTTCTCGCAGCTCGCGTTGCCACGATTGTTCCAGGGCATCGGCGTGCCGCTGTTCTTCCTGCCGCTGAACCAGATCGTCATGGCGGGCGTGAAGCCGAGTGAGCTCGCCTCGGCTGCGGGCCTGAGCAATTTCATCCGCACGATCTCCGGCAGCATTTCGACCGCGGTCAGCGTCTACCTGTGGAACACGCGCACGGATTATCATCACACGGTGCTGACCGAACATATCCGACCCGACTCGGGCGCCTGGCTGGCGTTCCAGCAGCAACTCGCCGGCCACGGCGTCGGCGGCACCGCGGCCGCGGCCTACACCGACCAGCTGATCACGCAACAGGCGATGACGCTGGCCGTGAACGATGTCTTCTACCTGCTGGCGGTGGCGTTCCTGGTGCTGATCCCATTCGTCTGGTACGCGCGCCCGCCCTTTGGCGCGCCCGGAGCGGGCGGAGCGCATTGAACATGCGGCAGCTCGCGGTGGCGCTCACGCTGTTCGTCGCCGCGCTGCACGCGTTCTTCCTGGTGCTCGAGATGTTCCTGTGGGACCGGCCGCTGGGGCGTCGCATCTTCCGCACCACGCCGGAATTCGCGCGCGAGTCTAAGACGCTCGCCGCGAACCAGGGCCTGTACAACGGCTTTCTGGCCGCGGGGCTGGCCTGGAGCGTCATGCTGGGCGCGACCGGCCTGGGCGCGCGGGTGTTCTTCCTCGCCTGCGTCGTCGTGGCGGGCCTGTATGGCGGCTACACGGTGAATCGCCGCGTCGTTGTCGTGCAAGCGCTCCCCGCCGCGCTGGCGTTAGGCGCAACCTGGCTGTCCTGATATCGCGTTTCGTTCCCCACGAAGGAGTCGATCATGATCAAGACGACTGCACCGTATGCCGCGCTGCTGCTGCGCGTGAGCCTTGGAATCCTGTTCCTGGCGCATGTCGGGCTGAAGCTGTTCGTGTTCACCGTGCCCGGCTTCGTCGGGTACTTCGCCTCGATGGGACTGCCGGCGATCACGGCCTACGCCGTCATTGCGCTCGAATTGTTCGGCGGCCTCGCGCTGGTGCTCGGCATCTATGCGAGCTGGGTTGCGCTGCCGCTGGCGGTGGAGATGCTCGGCACCATCGTGCTGGCGCACGGCCACAACGGCTGGTTGTTCACGAACGCGGGCGGCGGCTGGGAATATCCGGCCTTCTGGATGATCGCGCTGCTGGCCCTCTACCTGCTGGGCGACGGCGCCATGGCCCTCAAGCCGGCGCGAAGCAGCTGACCCGCCGGGCCCGACGCACGGCGGCCACTTTCCTAATGCCGCAGCACGGGGACAGCTAGGTACAGCCCACGATGGCGTGGCGCGGGGCTGGGGGTAGCCTCGGTCCATGGGCTTGAGTGCATCTTCGCTCGGTGCAGGCTGGATAGCATGGGCGCGATAGCGCAGCGCGCGCAGCATGGGGTGCCGGAGACGAGCAACCGCGCGATCGCGGCGCGGCTGC
>JAFEDW010000464.1 GCA_018241455.1 Pseudomonadota bacterium
CATCATCGACGACCACGCCGACCACTTCGAGCACGGCGCCGGTCTGCGCGAAGAACAGATTGGCGCCCGTCAGGCGGCGCGAATCGGCGTAGGGCAGGTCGGGGGCGGGATTCAGTCTTCCGCCTCCGGCGCAAACCGGATGCCGCGTTCGTCGCGGATCAGGCCCTCGAGGCTGAGATCGGGCAGCGGCGGCGCGGTGGCCTGTGGTGCCGACGGTGCGGTCGTGGCCGGCGCTGGCTCTTCGCCCAGGCTGCCGGCGAAAGCCGCCGAGGCCCGCGGCGGCGCAGCGCCCGCGGGCCTGAATTTCGTAATCTGTTTCCATGAACGCACCAACGCGTCGGCGAAAACCAGCAGCAGGTCGCCGGGCGCGCCCATCTGCAGCGCCGCTTCGATGGCATCCTGTTCATCCGGAATGACCGAGATGGCATCGGCGGAGACGCCGGCCGCTTGCAGCGCCCTGGCCATGATGCGCGGCACTTCGTCGGGGGCGCGGTCGCGCAGGTTGTCATCGCGCCGGCAGATGTAATGGTCAAAGCGCCCGGCCACCGCCTGCGCAATCGCGACCAGGTCCTCGTCGCGCCGGTCACCGGGGCCGGCCAGCACGACGATGCGACGCCCGGTCACGTCCAGCTGCTGCGCGAGCTGCGCCATTGCCGCGACCGCGTGCGCGTTGTGGCCGTAGTCGAACAGCACCTTGAACGGATGCTCGTTGAATACGTTCATGCGCCCGGGCGCCTGGAAGAACGTGGAGTCGAAGGTGCGCAGTCCCTGGCGGATCGCATCGAGCTTGATGCCGAGCGAGAAGGCCATGGCCGCCGCGAACATCGCGTTCTGCACGTTGTGCATCGCGCGCCCTTCGAGTGTCGCCGGGATCAGGTGCGTCCACAGCAACGGGATATGGCTGCCGCGGTCGTACAGCGTGATCATCTGGCCGTTCACGCCGGCCTCGAGCGCGCAGGCGCGCCCACCGGCGCGGATGTGCTCGCGCACCAGCGTGTGATGCGGGTTGACCGTGACGTAGCAGATGTTCTTCGCCTCGGTGTAGCCGGACATCTTCAGCACCAGCGGATCATCGGCGTTGAGCACGGCGCAATCGGTGGCGACTTCGATGACCACGCGCTTGACCTCGGCCAGCTGCTCGAGCGTGTCGATGCCCTTGAGGCCGAGGTGGTCGGCCTGCACGTTGAGCACCGCGCCGACATTGATCTCGTTGACACCCATGCCGGCGCGCAGCAGGCCGCCGCGCGCGGTTTCCAGCACCGCGATGTCGATCTGCGGATCGGCGAGCACCATGCGCGCCGAGACCGGGCCCGTCATGTCGCCCTGCACGGTGCGTTGTCCATTGATGTACACGCCGTCGGTGGTCGTGAGGCCGGGCGTGAATCCAGCCATCTTCGTGATGTGCGCCAGCATGCGCGAGGTCGTCGTCTTGCCGTTCGTGCCGGTGACGGCGGCGATCGGCACCTTCGAGGCGGTGCCCGGCGGGAACAGCATCTCGATCACCGGAATGGCGACCTCGCGCGGCGTGCCCTCGCTCGGCG
>JAFEDW010000465.1 GCA_018241455.1 Pseudomonadota bacterium
GCTTCTCGATGTCGTCCATCAGCCGGTTCATGCGCGCGGCCAGCGCCCGATATGGCGCGGGCGTCGCCATGTCGATGCCGGCGCGCTTGTACAGCTCGTACGGATAATCCGATCCGCCGGCGCTCAGCAGCTTGATGAACCGATCGCGGGCCGGGGCGCCCTCCTTCAGGATCTGGTCGGTGAGCTCGGCGGCGCCGGCCATCGAGGTGGCGTACTGGTAGACGTAGAAGTTGTAGTAGAAGTGCGGCACGACGGCCCACTCGATGCAGTACTCGGGGTCGATCTTCATGACGCCTTCGGCCTCGCCGTAGTACTTGCGCAGCACGCTGCAATACATCTGCGTCATGCGCTCGCCCGACAGCGGCTCGCCCTTCTCGAGGGCTTCGTGGATCCCGAGTTCGAACTCGGCGAACTGCACCTGGCGGAAAAAGGTCTGGCGGATCGACTCCAGGCCCGCGCCGAGGTAATAGAGCTTTTCCTGCTTGTCCTTGGCGTGCGCGACCATGTAGTCGTTGAGCAGCATCTCATTGCCGATCGAAGCGGACTCGGCGATGAATGTCGAGTAGTTCGACTTCTCGTACGGCTGCGCGCGATCGGCCAGCAGCGAGTGCACCGCATGGCCCCACTCGTGCGCCAGCGTCGAGAGCGACTGGAAGTCGCCGTTGTGGTTCAGCAGCAGGTAGGGATGCACGTCGTAGGCACCAGGATTCATGTAGGCGCCGAGTTTCTTGCCCTCGGCCGGATACACACTCATCCAGTTCGAGCCGAAGCCCTTGCGCATCAGGCTGAGGTAATCCTCGCCCAGTGGCTTGAGCGCCTCGAGCGTGATGCGCTCGGATTCGGGCACGTCGAACTTCGGCTGCACATCCAGCTTGAACATCGGCGGATAGTTGTCGTAGTAGTGCAGGTCGTCGGTGATGCCGAGCAGGCGCTTGCGCATCTTGAGATACCGATAGAGCGTCGGCAGCGCGGCGTTGGTCTCGGCGACCAGCGTGCGGTAGACCGCGGCCGGCATGTTGTCCGGGAACTGCGCGGCCTCGAGCGCCGTCTTGAACTTGCGCGACTGCGCGGTGAAGTGATCGCCCATGACCTGCGTGGTCAGCATCGAGCCGGCGGTGCCTTCGAACTTCTTCCACGCGCCCCAGTACTCGTCGAACACGAGCTTGCGGTCGGCGCGGTTCGGCGACTGGCGATACTTCTCGTAATTGGCCTGGCCGAGCTTGACCTGCGTACCATCACTCAGAGTGACCGTCGGCAGCGGCAATTCCGCGTTGGCGAGGATGCTGTGCAGCGTGTCGGGCTGCGCCAGGATGCTGCCGGCCGAGGCGAGCACGCCTTCGGCCTCGACGCCGAGCGTATGCGGCGCACCGCGCAGCGTGTTGTCGAGGAAGTAGTTGAAGCGCGTCTGCAGCGTCTTGTCCTCGGCGATGAAGGCGCGGATCTTCTGCTCGCCGACGGCGAGGATCTCGGGCGCCACCCAGGCAGTGCTCTCGGAAAGCTTCGTACCGAGCGACTGCGCCTGCTGGTTGCGTTC
>JAFEDW010000466.1 GCA_018241455.1 Pseudomonadota bacterium
AGGAGGAGCAGCTCGCGGCGCTCATCACTGCGCTCCACCGCGCCGCACAGCGGCAACTGCCGGTGGTGCTGGTCGGCGCCGGGCTCCCGCAGCTGCGCGGACAGATGGGCCGGGCCAAGTCGTACGCAGAGCGGCTGTTCGAGTTCCCGGAGATCGGCCCCTTGTCGGAAGCTGACGCGCGTATCGCGATTACGAAACCGATCGAGGCCGAGCACGTCGGCATCGAATCGGGCGCGGTCGATCGCATCGTGCGCGAAACGCAGGGCACGTTCAAGCTCGGCATCGAATTCGTCGACTGGGGACGGTTGGGCGAGTCGTATATCCACGGCTTTGGCAAGCTCGGCATTGACCTCGCTGGGCACCCGTTCCATCTGTACTGGACGCGCGCGCATCTGGCGGGCCTCGCGGGCGACCTCTCGCGCTATTCATTCAACGTGATGGCCTCTCGGGCCGGCAAGTTCATGTCGACGCCGGTCGATGCGCCGAAAGGCACGCCGCTCGAGGACATCGCCTACGCCTATCACTTCGACGCCTCGCTGTATGCGCGCTACCTGCGGCGCTATTCCGAGAAAGCCGGCGTGAAGCGAGTCGAGGGCAAGGTGACCGAAGTGCGCCAGCACGCCGACACCGGCTTCGTCAAGAGTGTCGTGCTCGCCAGCGGCCAGGAGTTGAGCGCGGATCTCTTCATCGATTGCACCGGTTTTCGCGGCCTGCTGATCGAAGAGACGCTGAAGAGCGGCTACGAGGACTGGACCCGATGGCTGCCCTGCAATCGCGCGATGGCAGTTCCGTGCGCGAACGTCGGGCCGCCGCTGCCCTACACGCGCTCGAGTGCGCGGCGATCGGGGTGGCAATGGCGCATTCCGCTGCAGCACCGTGTCGGCAACGGTTACGTCTATTCGAGCGAGTTCATCAGCGACGACGATGCGCGTACCGAATTGCTTGGGCATCTCGACGCCAAGCCACTGGCCGAGCCGCGGATCCTGAAATTCACGACCGGCGTACGCAAGCAGGTGTGGAACAAGAACGTCGTGGCGATCGGCCTGTCAGCCGGGTTCATCGAGCCGCTGGAATCGACCGCGATCCACCTGATCCAGACCGGCATCGCCAAGCTGGTGATGCTGTTCCCGCGCAAGGACATGAGCGCACCCAACCGGGAGCTGTACAACCGGCAGGTGAACTATGACTACGAGCGCATCCGCGATTTCATCGTGTTGCATTACCATGCGACCACGCGCAACGACACGCCGTTCTGGGATCACTGTCGCACGATGGCGATTCCCGACGGCTTGCGCGAGTACATGGAATTGTTCATGGACAGCGCGCGCGTGATCCCGAAGCCCGACGAATTATTCACGTTGGCCAGTTGGGTGCAGGTCATGGTCGGACAGGGCATGAAGGCGCGGGATTTTCCGCCGGTCATCGGGGTGCTGTCGGATGCCGACATCGGCAAATTCATGGCGCACGTCGAGGAAGTGATCCGCAGCAGCGTCAATGTGATGCCCACGCACCAGGCCTTCATTGACCGTT
>JAFEDW010000467.1 GCA_018241455.1 Pseudomonadota bacterium
TGAGCTCGAGCATACGGCGGCCGAACGGGCATTCGGCGCCATCCCGCATGCGCGTGCCGTGCTGCGCGCCGGGTTCACCACGGTGCGCGATCTCGGCTCCTATCGGGCACTGGTGGACGTGGCATTGCGCGATGCCATCAATCGGGGCGATGTCGAGGGTCCGCGCATGTTCGTGGCCGGGGCCTACCTGACGATTGCCGGCGGCGCCGGGGCGGTGACGGGCTTTTCGCCGGATGTCGCGCTGCCGTGGGACCTGCGCTATGGCTCCGCCAACTCGCCGAGTGAGGTGCGTGAGCGCGTGCGGGCGCTTGCCGGCCAGCGCGTGGATGTGATCAAGATGTTCGCCACCGGCGCCATCCTGACCCACAACAGCAATCCCGCCGGGCGCGAGTTTACGCCGGAGGAACTGGCGGCAGGCGCCGACGAGGCGCGGAATTTTGGCCTCAAGCTCGCCGTGCATGCACACGGAGCGGAGGGCATCAAGGCCGCGATCCGTGCCGGGGCCGCCTCGATCGAGCACGGCACGCTGATGGACGACGAGGGGCGGGCGCTGATGAAGCAGCATGGCACCTACCTCGTGCCCACGCTCGAGGTGCGCAACTGCGTCGGCAGCAACTATCCGGCTGAATTCGTCGCCAAGGCGCAGCAGGTCATGGACGCGCAGCTGGTGAATTTCCGCAAGGCAGTCGAGGCAGGCGTGAAGATCGGGTTCGGAACGGATATCGGCGTGTGCCGCTTTGGCGACAACGCCCGGGAATTCAAGCTGATGGTTGACAATGGGATGACGCCGATGCAGGCGATCCAGTCCGCGACCATTGTCGATGCGGAACTGCTGGGGCAATCGCAACAGCTCGGATCGATATCCAGGGGCAAGTGGGCCGACGTGATTGCCGTTCGCGGCGATCCGCTCACCGACATACGCCAGCTCGAAGACGTGCGATTCGTCATGAAAGCGGGGCGGATCTACAAGCAGGACTGATCGCTGGCCGGGCGGTCAATGCAATGCGGTGGCCACCGCTGCGAAGAACGCATCGTCGTCCAGTTCAAGTCGCGCGGTCTCCGAAGGTTTTGAACGCGCGCTGAGCACGACGATCACCAGGTGTTCGCGCGGATTGATGTACATGAACTGCCCGAAGATGCCGACGGCTTCGAAGGCGCCGGCATGGATCGGCTCGCCCTGCGGTGGAATCCACCACATGAATCCGTAGTCGACCTGCTTGCCGCCGATCAGGCGGGCGGTGCCGGCCTCGTTGAACCAGCCGGGCGGCACGATCGTGCGGCCGTCGATGCGGCCATCATTGGCGGCGATGAGTGCGAAGCGGCCGTAATCGCGCAACGTCGCGCCGAGGCCGCTGCCGGCTAGACCGTTGCCGTGGGGACTCTCCACCCACCAGGTGGCATCCTGTTCCATGCCGGCCGTCGACCAGATTTTCTGCGACAGATACTCGGCCAACGGCCGGTGCGTCGCCCCTTCGATCACGGCGCCGAGCACGAAGGTCTCGCCGGTGTTGTAGTTCCAGATCGAGC
>JAFEDW010000468.1 GCA_018241455.1 Pseudomonadota bacterium
CACGCCGATGCTGCTGGTGACGCCGCAGGCCGCCAACCGCACCATCGGGCAGGGCGGCTTCCAGGAAGTCGAGCAGCTCGCCGTGTTCCGCGACATGGTGGCCTACCAGGAGGAAGTGCGCGATCCGGCGCGCGTTCCCGAGGTGCTGAACCGCGTCATCTGCAAGGCCAAGCGCCTGTCGGCGCCGGCGCAGATCAACATCCCGCGCGATTACTGGACGCAGGTCATCGACGTGGCACTGCCGGAGGCGATCGAGTTCGAGCGGCCCACGGGCGGTGCGCAGGCGATCGCCGAGGCCGCGCGGCTGTTGTCGGCGGCGAAGTTCCCGGTGATCCTGTCGGGCGCCGGAGTGGTGCTCGGCAACGCCATCGGCGATTGTGCGGCACTGGCCGAGCGGCTCGACGCGCCGGTGTGCAACAACTACCAGCACAACGATTCCTTTCCCGGCAGCCACCGGCTGGCCGTGGGGCCGCTCGGCTACAACGGCTCGCGCGCCGCGATGGAACTGATCGCGAAGGCCGACGTCGTGCTGGCGCTCGGCACGCGCTTGAATCCGTTCTCGACGCTGCCGTGCTATGGGCTCGACTACTGGCCGAAGTCGGCGGCGATCATCCAGGTCGACATCAACGCCGATCGCATCGGGCTCACGAAGCCGGTCGCGGTCGCGATCTGTGGCGACGCGCGGCAGGTGGCGGTGCAGATCCTGGCGCAGCTGGCGAAGGGCGCGGGCGACAACGGCCGCGCCGAGCGGCGCGCGCTGATCGCCGAGCACAAGCGCAGCTGGGCGGCAATGCTCGCAGCGATGGACGACGAGGACGACGATCCGGGCACGACCTGGAACGCCGATTGCCGCAAGCGCGAGCCGCAGGCGATGTCGCCGCGCATGGCCTGGCGCGCGATCGTCGCGGGGCTTCCGGCGGACGCGATCATCTCGAGCGACATCGGCAACAATTGCGCGATCGGCAATGCGTATCCGAGCTTCGAGCAGGGGCGCAAGTACCTGGCGCCGGGCCTGTTCGGCCCCTGTGGCTACGGCTTCCCGTCGATCATCGGCGCGAAGATCGGCAATCCCTCGACACCGGTCGTCGGTTTTGCGGGCGACGGCGCGTTCGGCATCTCGATGAACGAGATGACCTCGATCGGCCGCGATCCGTGGCCCGCGATCACGATGCTGATCTTCCGCAACTACCAGTGGGGCGCCGAGAAGCGCAATTCGATCCTCTGGTACGACAACAATTTCATCGGCACCGAGCTCGATCCGGGCGTCAGCTATGCGCGGGTGGCGGAGGGCTGCGGCCACCGCGGCGTCACGGTGCGCACGGCCGCGGAGCTGACGGGCGCGCTGCGCTCGGCCTGCGCGCAGCAGGCGCAGGGCGTCACGACCTTCATCGAAGTGCTGTTGAACCAGGAGCTCGGCGAGCCGTTCCGGCGCGACGCGATGAAGAAACCCGTCGTCGTCGCCGGCATCCGGCGCGAGGACATGAGGCCACAACGATCGGTATGAAGGCCGATCCCGG
>JAFEDW010000469.1 GCA_018241455.1 Pseudomonadota bacterium
CTTCCGGCCTGAGCGCGACCTGATCGTGGCGCTGACGGCCGACGAGGAAGCCGGCGGCGATGCTAATGGGCCGGCGTTCCTGTTGAAGGAACATCGCGAACTCATCGATGCCGCGTTCGCGGTCAACCTGGATGGCGGCGGCGGCGTCTACCTAAACGGCCAGCGCGCCTATATGGAATTCGGCACCAGCGAGAAGACCTACCTCACTTACACAGCGGAGACCACCGGTCCGGGCGGCCACGGTTCGTTGCCGCGGCCGGAGAACCCGATCTACACGCTGGCGGACGCGCTCGCGCGGCTCGAACGCTTCCAGTTCCCGGTGATGCTCACGGCGACCACGCGCGCGAGCTTCGATGCGCGCGCCGAGCTGCCGCACCGCGCCGAGAGCGCCGACATGCACGCGGTGGCCAGGACGCCGACTGACCTGGCCGCCGCCGAGCGGCTCAGCCGCAACGTGTATTTCAACGCACAACTGCACACCACGTGCACCGCGACGCTGATCTCCGGTGGACACGCGGAGAATGCACTGCCGCAGCGTGCGCGCGCCACCATTCAGTGCCGCATGATGCCCGGCGACAGCGAGGCGAACGTGCGTGCGACGTTAATCCGCGTGCTGGCCGACTCCCGCATTACGCTCACGCTCGATGCGCCGCCGATCGTGAGCCCCGAGTCAGCGCCGACGGCCGAAATGCTGAAGCGCGTCGCCGATGTGGCGCACTCGATGTGGCCGGGCGTGCCGATCGTGCCCACGATGGGCACTGGCTTCAGCGATGACCGCCAGACCCGCAACGCGGGCATCCCGAGCTACGACCTTTCGGGAACCTGGATGGATGCGGACGAGGATCGTGCGCACGGGCGCGATGAGCGCATCGGTGCGCGTGAATTCGACGAGAGCATCGAATACACCTGGCGCTTGATGAAAAGGATGTCGCGAGCGGATTAGGGCATCGGATTCGTGCGCGAGATGCCAATATGCTGATGCGCCCGCAGTAAAATACCCAGCATGCCGATCGCAGTGTTTGGCTATGGCTTCCGGCCTTTCTTCCTCGCCGTGGGATTGGCGGCCGTGCTGCTCGTTCCCTGGTGGGCCGGGAGCTATGTCTTCTTTCTGCCGCTCGCAAGCGCCTGGCCCCCGACGCTGTGGCACGGACACGAGATGCTGTTCGGGTTCATCGGCGCGGCGATCGCGGGGTTCCTGCTCACCGCCGTGCCGAGTTGGACGGGCCAGCGCGGCTATGCCGGCTGGCCGCTGGCAGCACTGGCGGCCCTCTGGCTGCTTGGGCGGCTGCTCATTGCGAGCTCGGCGCTGTGGCCGGCGCCGCTGGTCGCCGCGGTCGATCTCGCGTTCCTGCCTGCACTGACGGCGTTCGTGTTCCCGCCGCTGATTCGCGCGCGAAACAGAAATACGCCCCTGTTGCTCGTATTGGCGTCGCTATGGGCCGCCGACGCGGGGTTTTACTGGCATATGAGTCACGGCGATGCGCCCGCAGCGGGACACATGTTGCTGCTGACCTT
>JAFEDW010000046.1 GCA_018241455.1 Pseudomonadota bacterium
CGCGATGACATCGCGGCTGAACAGCGAGAGTTCCATGCCGGCCTGGCCCTGCGTGATGCCATCGCACATCGCCGGCACGCCGCCGGCGACCTGCGCGGTCGCGCCGGCCTCGCGCGCCGCCGCGCGGATCAGCGCGGGATAGCGCTCGAAGGGCTGGTGCGCCGACAGCATGTCGTTGTAGGCCGTGACGATCGCGATGTTCGGCCACTTCATCTGCCGCAGCGCCTGCTTATCGGCCGGCGATGAAGCCGCGAAGCCGTGCGCGAGGTTCGTGCAGCTCAAGCGCGCACGCGCGCTGCTGGCATCGCCGGCCTGGCTCATGCGTTCCAGGTATTCGCGCCGGCTGTCGCGGCTGCGGCTTCGTATTCGCTCGGTGACCTGGCTGACGGTGGGATGTAATGGGGGAGAAGCTTGTTTCACCGGAAGTAGTAAAACTCCATCAGCGTGCTTTGGCAAGCTTGGTTTACCATAACCCAAAATAGCGCATAACGGCCTAAATCGACAACCAAAAATCCCTTTGCATGGGCCCACTACGGGATATATAGTAGTTTAACTACATGATTTAGCCGCCAACGGGCCGGAGGTGGTCGGTGCAGACGCTAGATCCGTTTGAAATCGTGCTGTTCGGTGGCACCGGCGACCTCGCGATGCGCAAGCTCATCCCGGCGCTTTTCCAGCGCTACGTGGCGGGGCAGATCGACACGCAGGCGCACATCCTGGCGGCCGCCAGCAGTGCGCTGACGCGCGAGGCCTATGTCCAGCGTGCGCTGGAACACTGCCGCGAGCACGTACCGGCCGCTGACTTCACCGAAGCGCGCTGGGCGGAGTTCGCCACCTGCCTCGATTACCAACAGGTCGATGCCACGCGTGTCGAGGACTACCAGGCACTCAAGGCGCGCATCGCCGGCCGTGATGGGCAGGCGCGCGTGTGGTTCCTCTCGACCTCGCCGAGCCTGTACATCGCCACCGCCGCGAACATGGCGGCCGCCGGCGTCGTGACGCCGAACGCGCGCGTGGTGCTCGAAAAGCCGCTCGGTACCGATCGCGCCTCGGCGGCGCGCATCAACGCCGAAGTGGCGCGCAGCTTTGCCGAGAACCAGATCTACCGCATCGATCATTACCTCGGCAAGGAACCGGTGCAGAACCTGCTGGCGCTGCGTTTCGGCAACGCCTTCTTCGAGCCGCTGTGGCGGCGCGGACGCATCCGGCACGTGCAGATCACCGTGGCCGAGCAGCTCGGCGTGGAAGGGCGCGCGAAGTTCTACGACGAGACCGGCGCGCTGCGCGACATGGTGCAGAACCACATGCTGCAGTTGCTGTGCATCCTGGCGATGGAGCCGCCGGCGAATTCCGACGCCGACACCGTGCGCGACGAGAAGCTCAAGGTGCTGCGCGCGCTGCGGCCGATCGACGAGGAGACGGTTGAAATCAAGACCGTGCGCGGCCAGTACAAGGGCGGCAACATCGACGGCGAAAGCGTACCGGGCTACGCGGATGAGCCGGGCGTGCCCGCAGGCAGCACGACCGAAACGTTTGTCGCCATCAAGGCCGAGATCGACAACTGGCGCTGGGCCGGCGTGCCGTTCTACCTGCGCACCGGCAAGCGGCTGCAGCAGTCGCTGGCCGAGATCGCAATCACCTTCGACGACGTGCCGCTGTCGATCTTCCAGAATCGCGCGCAGGATGCGCCGAACCAGCTCGTCATCCGCCTGCAGCCGGATGAGAGCATCACGCTGACGATTCTCGCCAAGGCGCCGGGCGATGCGATGCGCCTGCGTCCGGTGAACCTCGCGCTCGACCTGGGCGAGAGCTTCAAGGAGCGGCCGCTGTCGGCCTACGAGCGGCTGCTGATGGACGTGGTGAAGGGCAACCTGACGCTGTTCATGCGCCGCGACGAACTCGATACCGCGTGGAGCTGGATCGACCCGATCCGCGCTGGTTGGGCCAGCACTGGCAACCAGCCAAAGACCTACACCGCCGGCAGCTGGGGCCCGGCGGCGGCCACGGCACTGATCGGGCGCGACGGCTATGCCTGGCGCGACGAAACCTGAGGCGCGCCTGATTCGCAGCGCCGACGGCGCCGAGCAGGCCGCGCTGCTGGCCAGTGCGATTGCCTCCGAGCTGGCCGCGGCGCTGGCGCGCCGCGTGGCCGCGAGCCTGGTGGTCTCGGGCGGGCGCACTCCCGGGGCGATGTTCGCGCAGCTTTCACGCTGCGAACTCGAGTGGGCGCGCGTGCAGGTGACGCTGGCCGACGAGCGCTGGGTCGATGTCGCCGACACGGCCAGCAACGAAGCGCTGGTGCGCGGCACGCTGCTGCGCGAGCGAGCCGCCGCGGCGCGGTTCATCGGCCTCAAGAACGCGGCGCCGACGGCGGCCGCCGGCGCCGAGATCGCGTGGCGCGCGATCAGCGCGATGCCGCAACCCTTCGATTTCGTCGTGCTGGGCATGGGTGACGACGGGCATACCGCCTCGCTGTTCCCGGGCAGCGCCGGCCTCGCGGCCGCGCTCGATGCGGCGGCGGCGCCGGCCTGCGTCGCCATGCAGCCTGTGGACGCGCCGCACCCACGCCTGTCGCTCAATCTTTCCGCCTTGCTGCGTGCGCGCCGCATCGGCATCCAGATCAGCGGCGCGCGCAAGTGGGCGGTGTACCAGCGGGCGCTCGAAGACGGCCCGGTCGAACAACTGCCGGTGCGCGCGATCCTGCGCCAGCGCGCCGTGCCCGTCGATGTGTACTGGTGCCCCGACGCGCCGGCGGCCGCGGCATGAACAGTCCGGGGCGCAACGTGGCGAAGTCCGCGAACGAGGGTGGCTGGCTCAAGTTCCTGATGGGCGCGCGCGACCGCCTGCCGGCCGCGGAACGGCGCGTCGCCGACCTCGTGCTCGAGCGTCCGCATGAATTGCTGCAGCTCTCGCTCGCGGCCGTGGCGAGCCAGGCGCAGGTGAGCGAGCCGACCGTGATCCGTTGCTGCCGTTCGCTCGGCTGCCACGGTTTCGCCGATTTCAAGCTGCGCATGGCGCAGAGCCTGGCGAGCGGGCAGTTGTTCATGCACGCGGATGTCGGTCCGGGCGATTCCGTCGCCGAGATGGCCGCCAAGGTGTTCGGCAAGGCGGCGCGCACGCTGTTGCAGGTGCGCAGCCAGCTCGATCCGGCGCGGCTCGAGCAGGCGATCGCCTTGCTGTGCGCGGCGCGGCGCGTCGAGTGCTACGGCCTCGGCAGTTCCGGCATCGTGGCGGCCGATGCGCAGCACAAGCTGTTCCGGCTCGGGTTTCCGTCAGTGGCCTATTCCGACGCGCACGTGCATGGCATGGCCGCGACGATGCTCAAGGCCGGCGATGTGGTGCTGGCCTTCTCGGCCAGCGGCCGCACCACCGACCTGATCTCGAGCGTCGACCTGGCGCGCGAGTCCGGGGCCGATGTCATCGGCATCACCGCGCTCGGCGCGCCACTGGCCGCACGCTGCACCGTGGCGCTCGAGTTGCTCGTCGACGAGGATACGGATATCTATACGCCGATGACGACGCGGCTGGCGCAACTGACGGTCGTCGATACGCTGGTCGTTGGCGTGGCGCTGCGCCAGGGCCCGGAACTGCTGCTGCGGCTGCAGCGTGCCAAGGACAGCCTGCGCAGCAAGCGCGTGCGCGGTTTTGAATAGGGAAGCACTCATGACGAAGGCGATCCGGCTCCATGAACACGGCGGCGCCGACAAGCTCAGGTGGGAAGACTATCCGGTGCCGCCGCCGGGCCCAGGCGAAGTGCTGCTGCGGCACACGGCGATCGGGCTGAACTTCTTCGACATCTACGTGCGCAGCGGCCTGTATCCGAGCGCGCTGCCCACCGGGCTCGGCACCGAGGGCGCCGGTGTCATCGAAGCGCTGGGCAAGGGGGTGCGCGGTTTCCGCGTCGGCGACCGGGTGTGCTATTCCGGATCCGGGTCGGGTTCCTATGCGGAGCAGCGCGTGCTGCCCGCCGACGAGCTGATCAGGATCCCGCGCGATATCTCCGATGAGCAGGCGGCGGCCGTGATCCTCAAGGGATTGACGGCCTGGGCGCTGCTGCGCCGCGCCTATCGCGTGCGGCGCGGCGATGTGGTGCTCGTGACCGCGGCGGCCGGCGGTGTCGGGCTGATCCTGTGCCAGTGGGCGCGCGCGCTCGGCGCGACGGTCGTCGGCGTCGTCGGGAGCGAGGGCAAGGTGGCGCTGGCGAAGCGCAACGGCTGCCGCCACGTGATCGTCGGTTACGAGGGCCTGGCGGCCAAGGCGCGCGCGCTGACCAAGGGCAAGGGCGTCGACGTCGTGTATGACGGCGTCGGCAAGGACACCTTCATGGCCGGGCTCGACAGCCTCAAGCCCTGTCATCTAATGGTGAGCTTCGGCAACGCCTCGGGCGCCGTTCCGCCGATTGCGCCGCTGGAACTGATGCGGCGCGGTTCGCTGTTCCTGACGCGGCCCACCGTCGCCCATTACGCCGACAGCGCCGTGGTGCGGCGGCAGGCGGCGCGCGAATTGTTCGCGCTGCTGCGGCGCGGCCGCATCCGGGTGCTGATCGGGCAGCGTTTCGCGCTGCGCGATACGGCGCAGGCGCACGCGGCGCTCGAGGCGCGGCGCACGACCGGCTCGACGATCCTCGTGCCGTAGCGGATACCGCCGCGCTAGCGGCGCAGCTGCGCCTCGTGCGCGCAAAACCACGCGTAGGTAGTACGCAGGCCGGCATCGAGCGAGGTGCGCGCCTGCCAGCCGAGGGCATGCAGGCGGCTCACATCGAGGAGCTTGCGCGGCGTGCCGTCGGGCTTGCTGGTATCGAACACCAGTTCGCCGTTGAATCCAACGACCGCGCCCACCAGCGCCGCGAGTTCACGGATCGTCACATCGCTACCGGTGCCGACGTTGATCGGCGCGGCATCCGAGTAATTGTTCGTCAGGAAAACCACCGCATCGGCGAGATCATCGACGTACAGGAATTCCCGGCGCGGCGTTCCGGTGCCCCACACGGTGACCGTCGGCTGCGCGGAGCGGCGCGCCGCGTGGAATTTCGCCATCAGCGCCGGCAGCACGTGTGAATTCTCGAGGCTGAAATTGTCGCCGGGCCCGTACAGGTTGGTCGGCATCACCGAGATCGCATCGAACCCGTACTGCCGTCGATAGGCCTGGCACATCTTGATGCCGGCGATCTTGGCGATCGCATACCACTCGTTCGTCGGTTCGAGCGGGCCGGTCAGCAGGCTGTCTTCGCGCAGCGGCTGCGGGGCAAGTTTCGGGTAGATGCAGCTCGAGCCGAGGAACGTCAGCTTGCGCGTGCCGTGCCGGTAGGCCGCATCGATGACGTTGTTCTGCACCTCGAGGTTGTCGCGGATGAACTCGGCCGGGTAGGTGTCGTTGGCGTGGATGCCGCCGACATGCGCCGCCGCCAGGATCACGATTTCCGGGCGTTTCGCCGCGAACCACTGTTCGACGGCGGCCTGGCGCGTCAGGTCGAGCTCGGCGCGCGTGGCGAGCAGCAGGTTGCGGTGGCCGAGCGCCTCGAGCCTGCGCACGACTGCCGAACCCACGAGTCCGCGATGGCCGGCGACGAAGATGCGCGCGTCACTATTCATGCCGCTGGAAGGTCCTGAAGCCCTCGCGCGCGACCAGCGCGTCGCGTTGCGCCAGTTCCAGGTCGGCCTGCACCATGTCGCGCACCAGCTGCTCGAAGCCGATCTGCGCGCTCCAGCCGAGCTGGCGTCGCGCCTTGGAAGCATCGCCCAGCAGCGTGTCGACTTCGGCGGGGCGGAAATAGCGCGGATCAACGGCGACCACCTTGCGGCCGCTGCGGGCGTCGACCCCATGCTCCTCGAGCCCGGTGCCGCGCCATTCGATCTTCATGCCGAGGTGTGCGCCGGCGAGTACGACGAATTCGCGCACCGAGTGCTGCTGGCCCGTGGCGATGACGTAGTCCTCGGGTGTCTCCTGCTGCAGCATCAGCCACTGCGCGACGACGAAATCCTGCGCGTGGCCCCAATCGCGCAGTGAGTCGAGGTTGCCGAGGTACAGGCAGTCCTGCGAACCGAGCGAGATGCGCGCCAGCGCGCGCGTGATCTTGCGCGTGACGAAGGTCTCGCCGCGGGTCGGCGATTCATGGTTGAACAGGATGCCGTTGCAGGCATACAGGCCGTAGGCCTCGCGGTAATTGACCGTGATCCAGTAGGCGTAGACCTTGGCGGCGCCATACGGGGAGCGCGGATAGAACGGCGTCGTCTCGCGCTGCGGCGTTTCCTGTACCTTGCCGAACATCTCGGACGTCGACGCCTGGTAGAAGCGGGTCTTGCGCCCGAGGCCGAGGATGCGGATCGCCTCGAGCAGGCGCAGCGCGCCGAGCGCGTCGGCGTTGGCGGTGTACTCCGGTGTCTCGAACGACACGGCCACGTGGCTCTGCGCCGCCAGGTTGTAGATCTCGTCGGGCTGCACCTGCTGCACGATGCGGATCAGGTTGGTCGCATCGGTCAGGTCGCCGTAGTGCAGCCGCAAGCGCACGTTGCGCTCGTGCGGATCCTGGTAAAGGTGATCGATGCGATCGGTATTGAAGCTCGAGGCGCGCCGCTTGATGCCGTGCACGTCGTAGCCCTTGCCGAGCAGGAACTCAGCCAGGTAGGCACCGTCCTGGCCGGTGATGCCGGTGATCAGCGCTGTCTTGCTCAAGGCCGGTCCTCAAGGGTTGCAGGTGGCGGGGTGACGATTTTACGTCGAGTTCCAACCCGGCGGTCTGATTTGGCGGCACAATATCGCGTTTCTGCGCAGCTGCCGGGGCGGATGCATGAGTCGAACGAGGAAAGGAGCAATGCTGGCCGGAGCCTTGGGGTTACTGGCCCCGGGCGCGCAGGCGGCGCCGGTAGCGCCGGCGGCGCCCGCCGATGCACATGCACCCGCCGCGTCGCCTGCGCCCGCCTGGTTCGCGGACCAGGAAACCGAGTTGCGGACCGTGCTGGCGCCGACGGCGGCCGTGATCGAACACGCCGACCGGGCCGTGATCATCCATTGTCCCGCGCGGATCGCCTTTGCCGCCGATCGCGCCGAACTGCTGCCGGCGGGTACGGCGGTGCTCGATGCGCTGGCGCGCTCGCTGCGTGAGTACAAACGCACGCAGCTCGTCGTCGCCGTGTACACCGATACGATCGGCAGCAGCGAATTCAACCAGCAGCAGGCGCAGGCGCGCGCCGGTGTCGTCGTCGATTACCTGCAGCTCCACGGCATCGCGCCGGAGCGGCTCGTGGCCCGCGGCGTCGGCGAGGCCGCACAGCTGCCGGCGCCCAATACGCCGGAAGGCCGCGACCTGAATCGCAGGCTGGAGCTGACGATCACGCCTTTGTCTTCGTGACAGGCTTCACTTAGGCTTGCGCACCTTGCCACCCGACCCAGAGACGACGCGTTCATGAAAGTGACGATTTTCGGTTCCGGCTACGTCGGCCTGGTCACGGGCGCCTGCCTAGCCGAAGCCGGCAACCACGTCGTCTGCGTCGATGTCGATGCCGCCAAGGTGGCGCGACTGAACCAGGGCGAGGTGCCGATCCACGAGCCCGGACTCGATGCGCTGATTCGCCGCAACCACGCGGGCGGCCGGCTGGAATTCACGACCGATGTGGCGAAGGCCGTCGAGCATGGGCTGTTCCAGCTGATCGCCGTCGGCACGCCGCCCGGTGAAGACGGTTCCGCCGACCTGCGACACGTACTCGAGGTGGCCCGCACGATCGGCGCGCGGCTGCAACGCCACGCGGTCGTGGTCACGAAATCGACCGTGCCGGTCGGCACGGCCGACCAGGTGCGCGCCACCATCGATGCGGCGCTGGCCGCGCGCGGCGCCACGATCGACTACGACATCGTCTCGAACCCGGAATTCCTGAAGGAAGGCGCGGCCATCCAGGATTTCATGAAGCCCGACCGCGTGGTGATCGGCACCAACAGCACGCGCTCGACCGAACTGATGCGCGCGCTGTACGAGCCGTTCACGCGCAACCACGATCGCCTGATCGTCATGGATATCCGCTCTGCGGAGCTGACCAAGTACGCCGCCAATACCATGCTGGCGACGAAGATCAGCTTCATGAACGAGCTGGCCAACATCGCCGAGCGCGTCGGCGCCGACATCGAGCGCGTACGCGTCGGCATCGGCTCCGACCCGCGCATCGGCTACGGCTTCATCTATCCGGGCACCGGCTACGGCGGCTCCTGTTTTCCGAAGGACGTCAAGGCGCTGATCCACTCGGCGCAGCAGGTCGGCATCGAGCCCGAGGTGCTGCACGCGGTCGAGGCCGTCAATGCGCGGCAGAAGGCGATCCTGGTGCGCAAGCTCGCCGCCGTGCTCGGGGCCGGATTGCGCGGCGCCAAGATCGCGTTGTGGGGGCTGGCGTTCAAGCCCAATACCGACGACATGCGCGAGGCGCCGAGCCGCGTCATCATCGATGCGCTGCTGGCCGCCGGCGCGAGCGTGTGCGCCTACGACCCGATTGCGATGGACGAGGCGCGGCGCCTGTATGCCGGCCGGCCGCAGGTGAGCTTCAGCGCCGATGCCTACGGCGCGACCGCGGGCGCGGCCGCGTTGCTGATCGCGACCGAGTGGCAGGAATTCCGCAGCCCCGACTTCGAACGCTTGCGCACGCTGCTCGCGCACCCGCGCATCTTCGATGGCCGCAACCTGTACGACCCCGCGCTGCTGGTGCGGCTGGGAATCGACTACTACGCAATCGGCCGCGGTTTGCGCGCCGGGGAGAGCGCACGCTGATGAGTGATGCCGCGAGCAGATTGACGCCGGTGGTGTTGTCGGGCGGCGCGGGCACGCGCCTGTGGCCGCTGTCGCGCGAGCTGCATCCCAAGCAACTGCTGCCGCTGGTCGGCCAGCACACGATGCTGCAGGAAACCGTGCGGCGGCTGGACGGACTGGCCGTCACCGCGCCGGTCGTCGTTTGCAACGACGCGCATCGCTTCATCGTCGCCGAGCAACTGCGTGCGATCGGTGCTCCCGCCCGATCGATCGTGCTCGAGCCGGTGGGTCGCAATACGGCGCCCGCGATCGCGCTGGCGGCGCTTGCCGCGCTCGCCGCGGATGGCGACGACGCGCTGTTGCTGGTGCTGCCGGCCGATCACGTGATCCGCGACGTGCCGGCGTTCCAGGCCGCGGTGCAGGTCGCGGCCGCGGCGGCGCGCAGCGGCAAGCTCGTGACTTTCGGCGTGGTGCCGCAATCGCCGGAAACCGGCTACGGATACATCGAGCGCGGCCAGGCGCAGGCCGGTGGCGCCTGGAGCATCGCACGCTTCGTCGAGAAGCCCGAGCGTGCCAAGGCCGAGCAATTCCTGGCCCAGGGTGGATACTACTGGAACAGTGGCATGTTCGTGTTCGGCGCGCGCGTGTACCTCGACGAGTTGCGGCGGCTGGCGCCCGACATCGCGGCGGCCTGCGAGCGGGCCTACGCAAGCGCGCAGCGCGACCTCGATTTCACGCGCATCGATGCGGCCGCCTTCGCGGCCTGCCGCTCCGAATCGATCGACTACGCCGTCATGGAGCGCACCGCCGGCGCGGTCGTGGTGCCGCTGGATGCCGGCTGGAGCGACGTGGGCTCGTGGTCCTCGCTCCATGCCGCCTGCCAGGCGGATGCCGACAACAACGTGATCCGCGGCGACGTGCTGGCCGAGGACACGCACGGCAGCTACCTGCACGCCGAGAGCCGGCTGGTCGCCGTCGTCGGCCTCAACGACCACGTGGTCGTCGAGACCAAGGATGCGGTGCTGGTCGCGCCGCGCGATCGCGTGCAGGATGTCAAGGCGCTGGTGGCGCGCATTAAGGAAGAAGGGCGTAGCGAGCACCTGCTGCATCGCGAGGTGTTCCGGCCCTGGGGCAGCTACGACAGCCTCGACAGCGGCGATCGCTTCCAGGTCAAGCGCCTGAGCGTGCGTCCGGGCGGCGTGCTCTCGCTGCAGCTGCACCATCACCGCGCCGAGCACTGGGTCGTCGTGTCGGGCACGGCGCGCATCACGCGCGGCGACGAGGTGTTCCTGCTGGAGGAAAACCAGTCGACCTACATCCCGATCGGCGTGCGCCACCGCATCGAGAATCCGGGCAAGGTGCCGCTGCACATCATCGAGGTGCAATCGGGCGGCTACCTGGGCGAGGATGATATCGTCCGCTTCGAGGACCAGTACGGGCGGCAGGGGACGAGCAAATGACTACGCTGAACTGCTTCAAGGCCTACGACATCCGCGGGCGCATTCCCACCGAACTGAACGAGATGCTCGCCTACCAGGTCGGTCAGGCGTACGCCGGCTTCGTCAAGCCGAAGGACGTGGCGGTCGGGCGCGACATCCGCGCCACCAGCCAGACACTGTCGGCGGCGCTGATCCGCGGCCTCAATGATTCGGGCGTCAACGTCACCGACATCGGCCTGTGCGGCACCGAAGGCGTCTACTTCGCGACTTTTGCGGAAAAGCTGGACGGCGGCATCATGGTGACCGCGAGCCACAACCCGCCCGACTACAACGGCATGAAGTTCGTGCGCGAACAGAGCCGGCCCATCAGCGCCGATACCGGTCTGCTGGACATGCGCGCGATGATCGAGGGCGGCAGGCTTCCGGCGCGCGCGGCGCAGGCTGGCAGCACGCGCGCCGTCGACATGAATCCGAAGTATCTCGAGCACCTGCTCGGCTACGTCAGGGGAGCGAAGCTGCGCCGGCTGAAAGTGGTCTGCAATGCCGGCAACGGCGGGGCGGGGCTGGTCGTGGACAAGCTCGAACCGCACCTGCCGTTCGAGTTCATCAAGGTGCACCACAATCCGGACAGCAGCTTTCCGAACGGCGTGCCCAATCCGATGATCGAGGCGAACCGCAACAGCACGATCGAGGCGATGCGCCGGAGTGGCGCCGACATCGGGCTCGCCTGGGATGGCGACTTCGACCGCTGCTTCTTCTTCGACGAGCACGGCGGCTTCGTCGAAGGCTACTACCTGGTCGGACTGCTGGCCGAGGCCTTCCTGAAGCGCTATCCGGGCTCGCGCATCGTGCACGACCCGCGCCTGACCTGGAACACGATCGACATCGTGCGCAAGTTCGGCGGCGAGCCGGTGATGTGCCGTTCCGGCCACGCCTTCATCAAGCAGCGCATGCGCGAAGTCGACGCCGTCTACGGCGGCGAGATGAGCGCG
>JAFEDW010000470.1 GCA_018241455.1 Pseudomonadota bacterium
GTGCGTGCGTGGCATCGTGCCGGTCGTATCGCACGAAGACACGGATCAGGTGCATTGCGGGCCGGGACCCTTTTCGATGGCCGGCCCCGACATGGTCAGCGGCATGCTCAAGTCGGCCGGTTACCAGGGCATCAGCTTCGAGCGCTTCGATGCGGACATCTGCATCGGGCGCGACCTCGAAGAAGCGGTCGAGTTCGCGATGGCGCTGGGGCCCGCCGGGGAGATCATGCGGTTGGCGGGCGAGGAGGGACAACGGCTCAAGCCGCAAGTGACCGCTGCGCTGCGCGCCACGCTGGCGCAATTCGTGCGCCCCGACGGTGTGTGGGCGCCGTCGAGCACCTGGTTCATCAGGGCGCGCAATCCGGCTTGAGCTCCGGCGGCGGGGGAATTCGAGGCGGGTCGTTCAATCCGGAGCCGGTCCCTCCGCACGCCACGGGGCGCCGGGAAAGCGATATAACATATTGAACAATAAAGATATCCTGGCCTCGGCGATCAGCCGCCCGTGCATCGATCCTGCCTTGCTAGGCCGCATCAGGCAGTAGGCGTACACTGCGGTGACCCGGCCGGTGACGACGGCCGGGCGCCTTGGAAACAAGACCATAACAACAACTCAAGGGTACCCCCATAAGGAGCCGAGACTATGAGTATTCTGCGAATCGTCTATGCCGTCGGATTGCTGTTGGCCGTCGTGGCGGCATTCGTCAATGTGCCGAACGCCGCATTGCTGCTTGCGATACTGGGCGTCGTGGCCTCGTTCGCCGTGCTGCCCGAGCACCATGTGCGCGTCATCGTCACGGCACTGGCGCTGCACCTGCTGTCGAGTACGTTTGACGCCATCCCGGGCGTCGGCATGCATGTGACTGCGATCCTCGCCAACCTGGGGGCGCTGGTCGCCGGTGCATCGCTCCAGATCATCGTGCGCAACATCATCAATCGTCTGACCAACTGGGCTTGAAGCCAAGGGGTTCCCGGCGGGCGGGGCGCTGAACCTTCGCCCGCCGGGGCTCCAGTTGAATTCGAGGGGGGCAAAGCACTAGAATCCGCCCCCGGTGGCCGGAGCGGGCTTGCAAGCTTTGTTCCGTGCAGTCGCAGATTGTGCGGCCAAGAGCTTGATTTTAAAGCCCCACTTGGGGCTTTTTGCGTTTTGGTGGGCCGCTGGCCCTTTTTTTTGGCTTGTCATCCGGATGGAGCCTCAAGGGAAAGCATGGCGGCGGGCTTGCGCGAGAAGCTGATCGGGCTCGTCGAGCCGTTGCTGGCGAATCTGGGCTACGAGCTGGTGGACCTGGAAATGTCGGTCGGCCATGGCGCGGGACTGCTGCGCGTCTACATCGACCGGGCCGCCGGGGTCGGGATCGAGGACTGCGAGAAGGTGAGCCGGGAAATCTCGGCGCTGCTCGATGTGCACGATCCGATCCCGGGCGCCTACCGGCTCGAGGTGTCGACGCCGGGTCTGGACCGGGTGTTGCGCACGCCGGCGCATTTCGAGCGCTTCGCC
>JAFEDW010000471.1 GCA_018241455.1 Pseudomonadota bacterium
GCTACACGCAGGCCGACGTGACCGAGTTCGCCAAGGTGATCAGCGGCTGGTCGATCGGCGGCGGGCAGGGCCGGCTGCGCGGCGGCGATCCCGGGCGATTCTTTTTTCGCGAGGCACTGCACGAGCCGGGCACGCGGCACTTGCTCGGCCGCAGCTACCGCGACAGCGGCCACTCGCAGGGCGTCGACGTGTTGCGCGATCTGGCGGCCTCGAACGCGACTGCCGAACACATCGCCACCAAGCTGTGCCGGCATTTCATCGCCGACGAGCCGCCACCAGCGGCCGTGGCGCGCGTCGCACGGGCATTTGCCGGCACCTCGGGAGACCTGCCCAGCGTGTATCGCGCGCTGATCGACGCACCCGAGGCCTGGGCCGAGCCCTTGTCCAAGTACAAGACGCCGTCGGACTACATATATTCGAGTTTCCGCGCCCTACAGCTGCCGGTGGCGGATGGGCCGAAGGCGGTGGCGCCGTTCGAGTTGCTCGGGCAACGGAATTTCTCACCCGGCTCGCCGGCCGGTTGGCCCGATCGCGCGGCGGACTGGGACGGATCGGCGGCGCTGCTGAAGCGCCTCGAATGGGCCGACCAACTGGGCCAGCGCATCGGTTCGCGCATCGCGGCGCTCGAGCGCGCGCCGCAGGTATTGGGCGCCAGCCTCAGCGATCATACGCGCGTCGCCATTGCGCACGCCGAGAGCGGCGCGCAGGCATTGACGTTGCTGCTGGCGAGCCCGGAGTTCATGCGCCGATGAAGATGGAGCCAGGTCAATGAGGAACCCATGCCCATGACACGCCTGTCGAGACGCCGTTTCCTCAGTCAGGGCATGGCGGGTGCCGGCGTATTCGCGGCCGGCAGCCTGCTGGGCGGTGGACTGTGCACGACGCGGCTCGCCTTCAGCGCCGCAGGCGGCGCCACCGATGGGCGGGTCGTATTCATCATCATGCGGGGCGCGCTCGACGGCCTCAGCGCCGTGCCACCGTATGGCGATCCCGCCTACGCAGCGCTCCGTGGCGCGCTGGCCGTGCCGCCGCCGGGCGCAAGCGGCGGCGGACTGGAACTCGACCTGCTGTTCGCGCTGCACCCGAGCCTCGCCTTCATGCACGACTGTTTCGCGGCGGGCGAACTCGCGGTGCTGCATGCCGCCGCGACGCCGTATCGCGAGCGTTCGCATTTCGACGGGCAGGATGTGCTCGAGAGCGGACTCGCCCGGCCGCACGCATCGGCGAGCGGCTGGTTGAATCGCGCGTTGGCGCTGCGCGATGGCCAGTCGGCGCGGCTCGGCATCGCGCTTGGTGCGAATGTGCCGCTGGTCATGCGCGGGTCGGCCGAAGTGGCGTCATGGGCGCCGTCGAAGCTGGCCAGCTTGAGCGAAGACACCCTGCAGCGCGTCACCGACCTGTATGCAAAGGATGCGCAGCTGGCACGACGGCTCGCCGACGCGCTCGCCAGTGATGCAATCGCGA
>JAFEDW010000472.1 GCA_018241455.1 Pseudomonadota bacterium
GTGTCGGCCGCGAGCGCATCGATCACGCTGCTGCATCCGCCGGGCTACGATTATTTCCGGCTGCTGCGCTCGAAATTGCGCTGGGGCCGCGGGCCGGAACACCAGGAGCGCTAGGCGCACCGCACGCATGTTGCGCAACCTGCAAATCCGCGACCTGGCGATCATCGATGCGGTCGAGATCGACTTCGCGCCCGGACTCACGGTGCTGACCGGGGAGACCGGCGCCGGCAAGTCCATGCTGGTCGACGCGATCGAACTGCTGAGCGGCGGGCGTGCGGGCGCCGAGGTCGTGCGCGCCGGCGCCGAGCGCGCCGAAATCACCGCCGCCGTCGATATTTCCAAGGTCGGCGGCGAATTGCGCCATATCCTCGAAGAACAGTCGATCACGCACGAAGGCGAACTGCTGCTGCGCCGCTCGGTCGGGAGCGATGGCCGCAGCCGCGCGTGGATCAACGGCCAGAGCGTGCCGGTCACGGTGCTGCGCGCGGTCGGCGAGCAGCTGTTCGATATCCACGGCCAGCATGAATTCCAGTCGCTGATGCGCAGCAATGCGCAGCGCGAGTTGCTCGATGCCTACGGCCAGCACGAAGCGCTGGTTGGCCAGGTGCACGGCGCGCATGCCACGTGGCTCGGGCTCATGAACCGCAGCGTCAGCGTCGAGGCCGCGGCCAGCGAGCGGCACGCGCGGCTCGACCTGCTGCGCTACCAGGTGCAGGAACTCGAAGCGCTGAAACTCGGCGAGCAGGAATTCGCGCAGCTCGGCGCCGAGCGTATACGCATTACGAACAGCAGTAAACTCGCTCAAACTGCACGGAATGCGCTTGACGGTCTCTACGAATCCGAACAAGGCAACGCACACCAGCTGCTGGCGCGGGCCGCCGCGGCGTTGCGTGCCGCCGGCGGGCTCGATGCTTCATTGGCAGCGCTCCATCCGCAGGTCGATGAAGCCGCCGAGCGCGTCCAGGAAGTCGCGCACTCGCTGTCGCACTACCTCGAATCGCTGGAATTCGATTCGGCGCGCCAGGAAGCCGTCGAGCGCCGGCTTGCCGCGATTGAAGAGCTGGCGCGCAAGCACCGCGTCGAACCGGCCGAACTGGTGGCCTGGCACAGCGCGCTGCAACGCGAATTGGCCGGCATGGAAAGCGCCGCCGCCGACCTCGGCGCGCTCCGCACCCAGGTGACGGCCGCATTGACCACCTACCAGGAGCAGGCGCGCAAGCTGACCGCCGCGCGCACGGCCGCGGCGCGCTCGCTCGCCGCAGCCGTGACGCGGCGCATGCAGGAGCTGGGCATGTCCGGCGGCAGTTTCGTCGCCGACGTGACGCCGCTAGATGGCGCCGAGCCGGCCGCGCATGGCGCCGATCGGGTCGAATTCCGCGTCAGCACGAATCCGGGCCAGCCGCCACGCGCGGTTTCCAAGATCGCCTCGGGTGGCGAACTGGCGCGCCT
>JAFEDW010000473.1 GCA_018241455.1 Pseudomonadota bacterium
GCGCCAGCGCCGTCGACATCAAGCGCGGCATGGACCGGGCGCTCAGGGTGGCCGTGGACGCGCTGAAGGCGCAGTCGCGTTCGGTCACGACGAGCCGCGAGAAGGCCCAGGTCGCGACCATATCGGCGCACAACGATCCCAGCGTCGGCGAACTGGTCGCGCAGGCGATGGACAAGGTCGGGGGCGAAGGCGTCATCACGGTCGAGGAATCGAAGACCACGGAAACGACACTGGAAGTGGTCGAGGGCATGCAATTCGATCGTGGCTACCTTTCACCGTACTTCGTCACCGACGCGGAGAAGATGGAAGCCGTGCTCGAGGAGCCCTGCATCCTGCTGACCGATCGCCGCATCGCGATCCTCAAGGATCTCATTCCGCTGCTGGAACAGGCCGCCAAGTCCGGGCGCTCGATCCTGTTCATTGCCGAGGAAATCGAGAATGAGGCACTGGCGACACTCGTGGTCAATCAGGTGCGTGGCGTGCTCAAGAGCGTGGCGGTCAAGGCGCCAGGCTTCGGTGACCGCCGCAAGGCCATGCTGCAGGACATGGCGGTCCTGACCGGCGGGCAGCTGGTTTCCGAGGAGCTGGGCCTGAAGCTCGAGAACGTGCGACTCGAGCAGCTCGGCCGCGCGCGGCGCGTCGTCGTGGACAAGGACAACACCACGCTGATCGGCGGCGCCGGCGAGCGCAAGGCGATCGAGGCGCGCATGCAGCAGATCCGCCGGGAAATCGACGCCGCGAGCAGCGACTACGACCGCGAGAAGCTGCAGGAAAGGCTGGCGCGCCTGGCCGGCGGCGTGGCGGTGATTCGCGTCGGAGCGCCGGCCGAGGCAGAAATGAAATCGCGCAAGGAAGCGCTCGACGACGCGATCAGCGCGACGAAGGCGGCGATCGCCGAGGGCATCGTGCCGGGTGGGGGGCTGGCGCTGCTGCGCACGGTGAACGCGGTGTCCGCGCTCGAGGCCCAATGCGCCGGCGACGAGCGGACCGGCGTGCAGATCCTGCGTCGCGCGCTGGAGGCTCCGACCCGCCAGATCGCCGAGAATTCCGCGGTCGACGGCGGGGTCGTCGTCAGCAAGATGCTGGAGTCCACCGGCAACATGGGGTTCGACGCGGCCAGGAAGGAGTATGTCGATCTGATCGAGGCCGGCATCGTCGATCCTGCCAAGGTCATGCGCGTGGCGCTCGAGAATGCCGTATCGGTGGCGGGCGTGCTGCTGCTCTCGGAAGCGACCATTACCGAGAAGCCCGAGGCTCGCAAGGAAGCGCCGCCGGCGCATGCCGGGGCCGAACTGTGAGCGCGTTCATGCGTCAGCGCGGGTGAAGGCGGCGCGCTGCATGGAGGCGGCCATGGCATTGACACTGACTTCGGCGGCATTTGCGGACGGCAGCGCGATGCCGCGTCGATATACCTGCGAAGGCGAGGATGTCTCGCCGCACTACCTGC
>JAFEDW010000474.1 GCA_018241455.1 Pseudomonadota bacterium
CTCGCCGCGGCCGGTGCCTCCGGGCCGGGCGGCGCGCCGCAATTGCTGCTGGCGCTGCAACAGCTCGCCGCGCAGCAGGCGGCCGCGCAGGGCAAGTCGGTCGAACTCACGGCAATCGGGCTCGAGCAGGTGCCGGAGATCCACGTCGGCGCCTTCTACGACATGCTGAGCCAGATGCTGCGCAACGCCATCGAGCACGGCATCGAGACGCCAGCCCAGCGCCGCGCCGCGGGCAAGAACGCCCAGGGCGCGCTGCTGGTGGAATTCCAGCCGCGCCATGGCGGCCTGTCGGAACTCGTGTTCCAGGACGATGGCCAGGGCTTGAACACCGCCCGCATCATCGAGGCAGCGGTGGCCAGTTCGCTGATCACCGACGAGGCCGCGCTGGAGCAGGACCCGCGCCGTGCCACGACGCTGATCTTCCATTCCGGCCTGAGCACGGCTGCGGATGCGGCCGGTCGCGGCATCGGCATGCGCATCCTGCGCGACAACGTCAAGCGCCTCGACGGCCAGATCCAGGTCGCGACCAAGCGCGGGCAATTCACGCGCATCCGCATCCGCCTGCCCACGGTGGGTGCGAGCGCAGTCCACGGCGAGGCGGCGCGGGCCTGAGCAAGGCTTGACAGGCCAGGCAGCGGCGGGTGCAATGGCCTTGCAGTCAAGGCCCAGCATGCACCTCGTAGACACCACCTTGTTCTTCTCGCCGACCAGCGGCGGCGTGCGCCGCTACCTGACGGCCAAGCACGAGTGGCTGCTCGCGCGCACGCCGCACCGTCATTCGCTGCTCGTGCCCGGCGCAGTGACCGAGCTTCGGCCTGGCGGCATCAGCACGATCGCCGGCTGGAAAGTACCGGGCACGTTCAACTACCGCCTGCCGCTGTCGCCGCGCCGCTGGGTGCGCATGCTCGACGCGCTCGAGCCCGACCTGATCGAGGTCGGCGATGTCTTCCATCCCGCCTGGTGCGCGATGCGCAGCGCGCGGCGGCGCGACATCCCGCTGCTGGCGTTCTTCCATTCGAATTTCCCGCGGCTCGCGGGACGCCGGCTCGGCCGCGTCGTCGAAGCCGGGCTCGCGCAATACCTGCGCCGCGTCTACGAGCGCGTCGACCGGGTGCTCGCGCCGAGCCGGCAGATGTGCGACTACCTCGCCGCGCTGGGCCTGCGCAACGCGGCACTGCAACCGCTCGGCGTCGACGTCGATATCTTCTCGCCGCAGCGCCGCTCGCCCGGCCTGCGCCGCACGCTCGGGCTGGCCGACGACACGCGCCTGCTGGTTTACGCCGGCCGTTTCTCGGGCGAGAAGAATATCGACGTGCTGCACGGTGCGTTGCGGCTGCTCGGCGAGCGTTATCACCTGCTGATGCTCGGCGGCGGCGAGCATGCGCGGCCGGCGCCGAACATCAGCGTGCAGCCCTACCGCCGCGACAGCGTCGAGCTCGCCTCGATG
>JAFEDW010000475.1 GCA_018241455.1 Pseudomonadota bacterium
CTGCGCCTGGAGAAATGCTATCGCGCCTGGAAGGGCGACCTGACCACCGAGTACACGCCGTTCATGGCGTCGCTCGATCGCTTCGTCAAGCTCGACAAGCCCGGCGGATTCATCGGCCAGGAGGCGTTGCGCCGCGAGGCGGCGGCCGGGCCGCGCGAGCGATTCGTGCCGCTGGTCGTCGACGCCACCGATGCCGACGCCGCGGCCGTGTCGATCGTGTACCGGGGCAAGGATGTCGTGGGCCTCGTGACCTCGGGCGGTTACGGCTATCGCCTTGGCTGTAGTATTGCACTCGCGTACGTGCGCACCGATCTCGCCGTACCGGGCACCGAACTTGAAATTGAAATTCTCGGTGAACGAAAGCGCGCCATAGTAGGGCGCGAACCGCTCTACGATCCCGACAACGCCTTGCTGCGCGGCTGATCGGGATCCGCTGCGCGAGGCAAGCCATGCGCCGCAGGCAATTCGTACACGGGCTGGCCGGTATCGCCGCCGGCGCGCTGGCTGCGCGTTCGTACGCACGTCCCAGGCCGCTGCGCATTGCCGTCATCGGTGGTGGCATCGTCGGCGCGTCGATCGCGATGCACCTCGCCGAAGCCGGCGCGGGGGTGCTGCAGTTCGAAAAGACGGCACCGGCCGCCGGCGCGACGCGCAATTCATTTGCGTGGCTCAATGCCTTCGTGGACGACCGCCATTACCAGGCTCTGCGACTCGACAGCATTGCCGCCTGGCACCGGCTCGATCGGCCGCTGCGCCTCGGCATCGTCTGGGGCGGTTACCTGAATTGGGCGCGCGACGCCGCGGAGGCCGGAGTCGTGCGCGCCAACGCCGCGCAGCTCGAGGGCACTGCATTTCCGACGCGCAGCCTCTCGGCGGGCGAATTCGCCGCGCTCAGTCCGCACATCGACCCGGGCACGATGGTCGCGGCGCTGTATTCGCCGATGGACGGCCACGTCGACCCCGTGCAGGCGACGAGTCGATTCCTCGACCGGGCTCGCCGGCGCGGGGCACGCTTCGTTTGTCCAGCCACGGTGCTGGGATTCCAGACACTGAATGGCCGCCTGAGGGCCGTCGACACCAGCGCCGGTCGCTACGCAATCGACCGCGCGATTGTCGCGGCCGGAGTCGACACGCCGGCATTGCTGGCGATGGCGGGCTTCAAACTGGAACTCCGGCATGCGCCTGGATTCCTCGCACACAGCGCGCCGCTCGCGATCCAGACGCGGTGCATCTGCGACGCGCCCGGCGGCGTGTCGTTCAAGCAGATGGCCGATGGTTCCCTGGTCGGCACCGATTCGCCCGATCCGCCGCACCTGCCCGTGCACGCGCAGATCCTCGAGCACGCGGTGGATTTCCCCGACGAGGCCATTCGCGCGATGCATGGCAATCGGGCGCTCGGCAAGATCAAGGCCTTCCTGCCCGGAGCGCAGGACGCTCAACTCGATC
>JAFEDW010000476.1 GCA_018241455.1 Pseudomonadota bacterium
GAAGCCCGTTTCGATCGCATGGCTGCTTGCTGCTGCGCTGGCGGGCGCAGCCGCGGGTTACTTCGTGTACGTCCACCACGAGACGGCCACGCCGGTGCTGGCGCGGGCGCCAGCACCGGCAACGCCCCCGGCACCCGCCGAGGCCCCGGCGACGGAACCCGCACCCGCGCCGCCGGCGATTCCCACCACCGTGCCGGATATTTCGCTGCCGGACCTGGCCGGCAAGCCGCAGGCGCTGCGCTCGACCGATGGCCACGCGCGCCTGTACAACTTCTGGGCCACGTGGTGCGAACCGTGCCGGCGGGAAATCCCGCTGCTGAATACGCTGCAGGACACCTACGCGCCCAGCGGGTTGCAGATCGTCGGCATCGCGGTCGACTTTCGCGATGCGGTGCAGAAGTACCTGAAGACGACCACGCTGCGCTATGAATTGCTCGTCGGCGAGGAAGACGGCTACGAGGCCGCGCAGAAATTCGGCATGGACCTGCTGCTGCCTTTCTCGGTGTTCGCCGACGAACACAACCGAATCGTCGCGGTCAAAGTGGGCGAACTGCATCGGGATGAGGCCGACGCGATCCTGGCGCAGATGCGCCTGCTGAAGGCGGGCAAGACGGACCTGGCGGCGGCCCAGGCGGCCATCGCCACCCGCCTGAAAGAACTCGCAGCGGAGCGAACGAAACAGTCCGACGAAAAATAGCCCATTTCGTTTCAATAGCGGTTCAATTGGGCAAAGCAGGCTGACGAGACGGCTCAGCGCCAGTTCAGGCCGGATCCCTGCAGTTTCGACGACATTAAGTATCAATCTGCGCGGAGTTCGGCTAGATTCGCCGCAATTAACGACAAGACCGCGGCGGCTTTCGACCCCATGGCCCGACTGTTACTGCTCAATGGCCCCAACCTGAACCTGCTCGGCAGCCGCGAACCGGACACCTACGGTTCGGTGACGCTGGCGGAAATCGAATCCCGGGCCAAGGCTCTCGCGGGCCAGCTCGGCCACGAGCTGCGCGCCGAACAGAGCAACGCCGAGCACGTGTTGATCGAGGCGGTGCAGCGCGCACCGCGTGACGGCGTCGCCTTCCTGATCCTGAATCCCGGTGGCCTGACGCACACCAGCGTGGCGCTGCGCGATGCCTTGCTCGGGGTCAAGCTGCCGTTCATCGAAGTGCACCTGTCGAATACCGCCGCGCGCGAGGAATTCCGGCACCGGTCCTATTTTGCCGACATCGCCGTGGGCTCGATCGTGGGCCTCGGCGCCATCGGCTACGAGCTCGCAGTGCGCGCGGCCGCCGCGCGCCTCGCACCCTAAGAGATCCCAGGAGAGCTGCCACCGATGGACATCCGCAAAATAAAAAAACTGATCGAACTGCTCGAGGAATCGGGCGTCGCGGAAATCGAGATCCGTGAGGGCGAGGAGGCGGTGCGCATCGCGCGCCAGGCGCCG
>JAFEDW010000477.1 GCA_018241455.1 Pseudomonadota bacterium
GCAGGCTGTGCCCGCCGGCGGCCGCGATCGCCAGCGCGCGCTTGGCGCGCCATTGCCCCCGCACCTCATCGAGCGCCGCGTCGCCGTCGCGAGCGGCAGCGGCCGGATCGGGGCGCGTGGCGGCCAGTCCGGGGCCGTTGCCATCGACTTCGGCTCCGGCCTCACCGCCGAGAAAACGGCACACGCCGCGCAGCGTCGTGAAGCCGTGGGCACGCGGGTGTCGCGCCAGCCTCACCTCGGCGAGATCGGGGCCGGGGACCAGCAGCTCGTGGCCCGCGCGCGCCGCGTGGATGGCGGCCAGCAACAGCGCACGCACCGGACGCAGTTCGCCACCCAGCCCCAGTTCGCCGTAACACTCGGGCGGCGTCGGGCGGCGCAGCTCGAGCTGGCCGCTGGCGCGCAGCAGCGCGAGCGCCACCGGCAGGTCGTAGCGGCCGCCCTCCTTCGACAGCTCCACCGGGGCGAGGTTGACGGTGATTCGGCCGGGCGGAAACTCGTAGCCGGAATTGAGGATCGCCGAACGCACGCGCTCGCGGCTCTCGCGCACGACCGGCGCGGGAAGGCCGACGATGCTGAACCCCGGCAAGCCGGCGCCGAGGTGCGCCTCGATCTGCACCAGCGGCGCTTCGAGCCCGAGCTGCGCCCGGCTCAGGACCTGCGCAATGCTCAACCGGCAATGCTCAGCCGCGAGGGTTATTGGGTGGGGCACCCGCCGGCTGCAGCGCGTCGAGCCGTTGCTCGAGTTGGGCCATTCGCGCCTCGAGTTCGGCGATGCGCGCGCGGGCCCGCTCGAGCACCTTGGCCTGCACCTCGAATTCGCTGCGCGAGGTCAGGTCGAAACGCCCCGCGGCACCCTGCAGCGCGGCCCGAAAATTGGCCTCGAGCTCGGCGCGCATGCCGCCCACGGCGGCCGGCAGGCCCGCGATGAAGCGGCGGGCGAGTTCGTCGAGCTGCATGTTTTCCATCGGTTGTTTCCTGCCTGGACCTTGCCCTGAAACTGCGCGTGCCGTCGTGCGCGGCGGCCAGAATGGTGCAATCGCGCGCCGCGAATGCCCGCGCCCCGCCGAATTGCGCGCCTTGCGGCCGTGGCACGGATTCTGCAACTCAAGGCCTCGGCACGCTGGAGCGCGGGACGCAGCATACGCGCACCCTCGCCCGGTCGGAATATGGCATTCAAGGCTCGTTCATTGACAAATGCGGCTCATGAAATTGATCACGGCAGTCGTCCGGCCCTTCAAGCTGGACGAATTGCGCGATGCGATCGCGCACATGGGCGTGCAGGGCGTGACCGTGACTGAGGTGCACGAGATTCAATGCGGTCCGCGCTGCAAGGTCGAGATCGCCGTCGATGACGGCGTGGCCGAGGCGGCGATCGAGGCGATCGCCAACGTCGCGCGCACCGGCCGCCCGGGCGACGGCCACATCACGCTCGGCGAT
>JAFEDW010000478.1 GCA_018241455.1 Pseudomonadota bacterium
GCGGCTCGCTCGCTCGACGCCGCCGAGTGCGCGCGGCTCGCGGCGGCGATCCGCCGCGTATTGGGCGCGGCGATCCGCGTCGGCGGCACGACGCTGCGCGACTACGTCGGCGCGGATGGCGAGGCGGGTTATTTCCGCCAGAAACTCTACGTCTACGAACGCGCGGGGCTCCCCTGCCGCCGCTGCCGCACGCCGATCAGGCGCATCACGCAGGGCCAGCGCTCGACGTACTATTGCCCCCAATGCCAGCAATAGACCGCCGCACGATGCGCCGCCGCGAGCGCGCGCTCGCCGCGCTCGATCCGGTGATGGCGCGGCTCATCGAGGCCGCCGGCCCTTGCCAGTTCGAGCTCGCGCTCGAGCGGCCGCCGTTCGAGACGCTCGCCAGCGCGATCGCGCACCAGCAGCTGAACGGCGTGGTCGCCAAGCGCATCCTCGCGCGCTTCACGGCGCTGTACGCGCCGGCGGAATTTCCGGAACCGGCCGCGGTCGCCTCGACTGCCGACGAGGCGCTGCGCGGCGCGGGATTTTCCCGTTCGAAGATCGTCGCACTGCGCGACCTCGCGGAGAAAGTCATCGGCGGCACCGTGCCGACCGTCAGCGAAATGCACGCACTGGATGACGATGCCATCGTGGAGCGCATCACCCAGGTGCGCGGCATCGGCCGCTGGACCGTCGAGATGATGCTGATGTTCCACCTCGGCCGCCCGGACGTGCTGCCGGTGGGCGACTTCGGCGTCTGCAACGGCTTCCGGCTGGCTTATGGGTTGAAGGGCATGCCGAGGCCACGCGCGCTGGCGGAGTTCGGCGCGCGCTGGGCACCGCATCGCTCGCTCGCCGCCTGGTACCTGTGGCGCGCCGTCGACCTGGCGCGCGAGAAGAAATTGCCGCGCGCCGGGCGCGCGCCGCGCGTTGCGTTGGTGCAGGCGCGCCCCAAGCGGCACCGCAAGCCGCGCAGCCAACCGCGCCGCGCGAAGCCGGCACCGGCCAAAAAGGCATTGGCGAAACGGGCAGGTGCGAAACGGCGGCGCACGACCGGCTGACGCCCTTCGCGGTCTCTATTTTGAATTTCGCGTTACTGTACGCGCGTACATGTAACGCGAATTGATTCCGGACCCATCATGACCGGGCGCCGCCGCCCGACGGCGCAGCCAGGTCATTCAACGACGCCGGCACCCTCGCCGCGTGGATCAGCGGCCGCCTCGACTGCACCGGTCGCGCGGTTCCAGATAACGGCCTGGAAATTGCCCCACCGGTAGGACACCGGCTGCAACGTGTCGCCCTGCGCGGCCAGCGTCTTCGCCTCCGCGTCGCTGAACGCGCCGGCTTCGTAGCGCACGACATCGGGCAGGTATTGTTCATGGAAGCGTGGCGCCGCGACGATCTCGCTCGCTGTATGGCCGTCGACGAAATCGAGCGTCGCCAGCAGCAGCA
>JAFEDW010000479.1 GCA_018241455.1 Pseudomonadota bacterium
GAATGGCCCGGCGCGTGGACGAGCGGCTTCGTCGCCGCGCCGGCCGCGGCCGATGGCCTGGTCGTCGTCGGCGGACTCGACGGATCGCTCTACGCCTTCCCCGACCCGTAGACAAACGTCAGCGGGTGTCCGCCGCGCGCTCGACAAGCGGCGTTTGCAAAGGGCAATATCGGCCCCACACCACGATGCTCGACGGCATTTCACTCGATCAACTGCGCACGTTCATTGCCGCGGCCGACGAAGGCAGTTTCTCCGCGGCCGGGCGCCGCCTGAGGCGCGCGCAGTCGGTCGTCAGCCTGACGCTCGCCAACCTCGAATCGCAGCTCGGCGTCAAACTGTTCGACCGCAGCGCGCGCTTTCCGGTGCTGACCGACCATGGCCGCGCGCTGCTGGCCGATGCGCGCGCCGTGACGGGCCTTGCGGACCTGTTCAAGGCGCAGGCCAAGAGCCTCGCCGGCGGGCTCGAACCCGAACTGAGCGTGATCGCCGATGTGATGCTGCCGACCTCGGTGTTCACGGCCGCCGTGGCCGCCTTCCAGCAGAAGTTTCCGTCCACGCTGCTGCGGCTCGACGTGGAGTCGAGCGCGCTGGTCGAGCCGGTGCTCAGCGGCCGCTGCGCGCTCGGCGTCGTGGGCTCCTGGTCGGTCGCGCCGCCGCAATTGACGCGCGAGCGACTGCTGGCCGTGCAGCTGCCGATGGTGGTCGCTCCGCAGCATCCGCTGGCGCGGCACCGCAAGCCGATCCCGATGGCGGCGCTGTCCGAGCACATCCAGCTGGTGCACACCGACGTGTCGGATCGCGCCCGCGGTGCCGGCAGCGTGCTCTCGCCGCGCATGTGGCGCCTCTCGCACCTTGGCGCCAAGCACGCCTTCCTGCGCGCGGGCTTCGGCTTCGGGAGCCTGCCGATGCACCTGGTGGAGCACGACCTGGCCAGCGGGACGCTGGTGCAGATCGCCATCGAAGACCTGTCGCCGCGGGACCAGACCGTCGTCATGTCGGCGGTGTACCGCACCGATAATCCCCCCGGCCCCGCCGGCCGTTGGTTCATCGACCGGCTGAAATCCGAGGACCTGCAGCAGCGCGCGCGTCCGGGCCGCGCCAACCGGGCCGCGCCGCCGCGCGCCAGACGCCGCCGCTGAGCCGCCACTCCATCGTCTTTTTCGATACTTCGTATCGAAAGATATAGGTTTGCAGCGTGGATAGACTGATTCTATGCTGGCGCCGATGGTTGGTATCGTTGGCCTGGCCCTGCGCCGGCCTTACACTTTCGTCGTCCTCGCGCTCCTGATCCTGATCGTCGGCGTACTCGCAGCGCTGCGCACGCCGGTCGACATCTTCCCGGATATCCGCATCCCGGTGATCGGCGTCGCCTGGCAGTACACCGGGCTCTCCCCCGACGAGATGGCCGGCCGCATCGTCACGCCGTACGAGCG
>JAFEDW010000047.1 GCA_018241455.1 Pseudomonadota bacterium
CAGGTCGCGCGGCTCGGCGCGCGCCGCTCGCGCCAGGCGGCGTACAGCACGACGATGGTCGGATAGGTGAACAGGATCAGCCGCTCGAGCGCCGCCGAGATGTGCCGCAGCCCGAGGAAATCGAGGTAGCTGGAACCGTAGTAACCGAGCACGCCGAGCAGCAGCAGCGCGCGCCAGTCCCGTCGGCTGATCGGCGCGCCCGCGCTGCGCGCCGCCACCCAGCCCATCAGCAGGAACAACGGCAGCGAGTACAGCATGCGCAGCGCCAGCAGCGTCTCGGGATCGACGCCGTAGCGGTACGCGGCCTTGACGAACACCGCCTTGAACGAAAAGCCGACCGCGCCGAGCAGCGCGCAGGCCAGGCCGATCGATTGCGGCCTCGCCAACTTAGGGACGGAGGCCGTGCGGGCGAATCAGGCCGAAGCGCCACGCCAGCATCAGCAGCAGGAACAACAGCACCGACAGCGCGACGCGCACGGTCAGCGAGTGCACCAGCTTCTTCGATTCGCCCCGATCGGTCGCCAAATGAAAGAGCGCCACGCCGAGGCTGATGACAATGGCCACCAGCACGACGATCACCGCCAGCCTGATCCACTCCATTCCTTGGGCGCTCCTTCGCGGTGGCCGCCGGAGCGGGTTGCTCCGGAGCCTGCAATTATAGGCCCACCACCTGTACTCCGCGCCCACCCAGGCGGCACAATGCCCGCCGCTTTTCCAACGGGTGGAGTCGGCGCGCTTGCTGCGAATGACCTTGGGCAGTCGGAGCTTCCGGGCCAGCATCGGGATGACGTTGCTGGCCCTCGCCGGCGTGCTGCTGTTCGGGCAGCTCGGCCGTTGGCAGTGGCACCGCGCGGCGGAGAAACGCGCGCTCGTGGCCGCGTTCGAGGCCGGCGCGAAGGCCCCGGCGACCGAGCTCGGCAGCCGAGCGCTGTCGGAGTTGCCGCGCTACGCGTTGCTGCGCCTGCGCGGCCAGTACGATGGCGCGCACCAGTTCCTGCTCGACAACATCGGCCGCGACGGCGTTGCGGGCTACGAGGTGCTGACGCCGTTCCAGCTCGAAGACGGCCGCTGCGTACTCGTGAACCGCGGCTGGCTGCCGCTGTCGAACGGGCGGCGCGAGCCGCTGCCGGATGTGAGCCTGTCGCCGTCGCCAGCGGCCGCGTTCGCGTCCCCGCAGCAGCCGGTCGAGATCACGGGTCGGATCGATGAGCTGCCCGTGACGGCCTTGAGCTTAGGGCGCGCGCCGCCGCCGGCCGGACCGGGCTGGCCCAAGCGCACCAGTTTTCCGACCGCCGCGCAGCTGGGCGCCGCGCTCGGCCGACCCGTCGAGGCGCGCGAACTGCTGCTGGCTGCGACCGAGCCGCAGGGTTACCGTCGCGACTGGCGCGCGGGCGGCAGCGGTTTCGGGCCGGAACGCCACCTGGCCTATGCGCTGCAATGGTGGGGATTCGCAGCCTTGACACTGTTCCTCTATGTCTTCATGAACCTCGAGCGACGCAAACCATGACCCAGCGAACGCAGCCCAGTCACCCCAATCGCAAACCGGTGCTGTTGCTGGTGGTGCTGTTCCTCGCGCCATTGGCGGCCGCGTTCTGGCTGTACTACGGCTCGAGCTGGCGCCCGGCGCTGCGCACCAACCACGGTACGTTGGTCGGGCCGGTCACGTTGCCCGAGCTGGCGCTGCCGCTGGCGTCGGCCAAGGCAGCGACCACGGCGGTGCCGGCCGCGGCTTCCGGCGTGCCGGCCGCGATGGGTGCTGCGTCGGTGCTCCGGGGAAAGTGGACGCTGCTCGTCGTCGGCGCAGGTGAAGCCGGCTGCGACGTGCCCTGCCGCGGCACGCTCATCTACGCGCGCCAGACGTGGTTGTCGCTGGCGCAGCTCAGTTCGCGGGTGCAGCGCGTGCTGCTGGCCGGAGCGGGCTGCTGCGACCTGGACTACCTGCAGCGCGAACACGCCGGGCTGATCGCCCTCGATGCCAGCGGCGCGGCCGCGGCGCCGCTGCTGCGGCTGCTGCCTGAGCCGCGTGAGAACACGATCTACGTCGTCGATCCCTTGGGCAATCTGATGATGCGCTACGATGTGCGGCAGGACCCGAAGGGCCTGCGCGAAGACCTGAAGAAACTGCTCGAACTCTCGCACATCGGCTGACAAGACACCGCCCACGATGCCCCGCGCCACGCTCATCCGACCGCTCGCGATCACGGCTTTCCTGCTGTGCCTGGTGGTGGTGGTGCTCGGTGCCTACGTGCGCGGATCGGATGCGGGCCTGGGGTGCCCGGACTGGCCCGGCTGCTACGGGCACGTGACGCCCTCCGGCGCGATCGCCGCCGCGCAGTCCGCGGGCGGCATGCTGGATGGCGCCACCGTCGATGCCGGCAAGGCCTGGAAGGAAATGGTCCATCGATACGCTGCCGGTACATTAGGCGTATTAATCGTTGTGATTGCCGCATTAGCGATACAAACACGCACACTGAAGATCGTCTCGCTCCCCTACGCCGCGACGCTTGTCGCGCTGGTGGTCGCGCAGGGAATGCTGGGCATGCTGACCGTGACCGAGCGGCTGCATCCGGTGATTGTCACCGCGCACTTATTGCTCGGACTGACCACATTGTCGGTCTTGTGGTGGCTGGTGCTGACGCTCGGCCGAAGGCAGGCGAGCGCCTGGCGCGGCAGCACCGCGTTCCTCGGCTCGAGCCTCGCGCTGACGCGGCGCATCGCCCTGCTCGGGCTCGTGGCCCTGGCGCTGCAGCTCGCGCTCGGCGGCTGGACCAGCAGCCACTATGCCGCCACCGGCTGCCCCGATTTCCCGAAGTGCCAGGACAGCTGGTGGCCCGGCTTCCAGGGTACGGTGGGCATCCATTTTGCGCACCGCCTGGGCGCGCTGTTCGCGACCCTGATGCTGCTGTTGGCGGCGGGGCGCGTGCTGCGTTCGCGGAGCGATCCGTTCGCGCGCCGCGCGGCACTCGCGGTGCTGGCGGCGCTGGCGCTGCAGCTCGCGCTGGGCATCACGCTGGTCGAGCGCGCCTTCCCGCTGTGGCTCGCGACCGCGCACAGCGCCGGCGCGGCGCTGCTGCTGCTGGCCGTCGTGGCGCTGAACCGCTCGCTCCGTCCAGCCTGGAAGGTGTCGTGAGCGCGCCGGCGGGAGCGGTACCGGGGGGCGGTGCCCAGGCTGCGCCGGGCGGCGTCCAGCACCTGGCCAAACGCCAGCGGGCCGGTTGGCGCGATTACTTCGAACTGACGAAGCCGCGCGTCGTCGCGCTGATCGTGCTGACGGCCATCGTCGGCGCGCTGCTGGCGACGCCGGGCCTGCCGCCGCTCGATGCGCTGCTGTACGGCAACCTCGGCATCGCGCTGGCGGCGGCTTCGGCCGCGGCCTACAACCACGTGCTCGACCGCCGCATCGATGCGTACATGGCGCGCACCCGCGGCCGCCCGCTGCCGGCCGGCGCGCTCACCCACCGCCAGGCGATTGCGTTCGCGACCGTGCTCGGCATCGCATCCATGCTGGTGCTGGCGCTGCTGGTCAACACGCTGACCGCGCTGCTCACCTTCTGCTCGCTGATCGGCTACGCGGTGCTGTACACCGTGTGGCTGAAGCGCGCGACGCCGCAGAACATCGTCATCGGCGGGGCCGCGGGCGCCGCGCCGCCGGTCCTGGGCTGGGTCGCGGTGACGAACACGATCCACCCGCATGCGCTGCTGCTGTTCCTGATCATCTTCGCGTGGACGCCGCCGCATTTCTGGGCGCTGGCGATCGCACGCCGCCACGACTATGCCAAGGCCGAGATCCCGATGCTGCCGGTGACGCACGGCGTCGAATTCACGCGTCTCCATGTGCTGCTGTACACGGTGATCCTCGCGCTGGTAACGCTGCTGCCCTATGTCACCGGCATGAGCGGGCTCATCTATCTGGCCGCGGCGCTGGTGCTGAACACGCGCTTCCTGGTGCACGCGGTGCGGCTGAAGATCACGCGGCGCGACGACCTGCCGATGCGCGTGTTCCGCTTCTCGATCAGCTACCTGATGTGGCTGTTCCTCGCGCTGCTCGTCGACCACTACGTGAAGATCGGCTGACCGGAATCGTGCCGCCTCCCATGCGCAACTCGCGCCGCACGGCCGCCATCGCACTCGGGCTCATCGCGACTTCAGGCCCAATGTGCGGCGCGGCCGACGAGCCGGAGCCGATCCTCGGATTTTCGCCGGCGCACGCCGCCGCCGAGCATCGGCTCGAGGCGCGCTTCATGGCGCTGCCGAGCGCGCAACAGGCGCGGGCCTGGCACCGGGAATTCACGCGCCAGCCGCACCCGGCGGCATCGGCGGCGAACAACGCGCTCGCGGAGACGGTCGCGCGCGCCTGGCGGGCGCAGGGCTGGGACGAGGTGCACCTGCGCCGCTACGACGTGCTGCATTCGAGTCCGCGCGAGGTGTCGCTCGAGATGGTCGCGCCGGTCGCCTACCGCGCCACGCTGCGTGAAGCGGGCTATGCGGCCGACGCCGACAGCCGCAATCCCGCGTTGCCAGGCGCTTACTTCGGCTATTCCGCCTCGGGCGATGTGACCGCCGGGCTCGTCTACGCGCACAACGGCAATCCGGAGGACTACGCGCTGCTGCGGCAGCACGGCATCGACGTGCGCGGCAAGATCGTCATCGTGCGCTACGCCAACCCGTACAGCTATCGCGGCTTCAAGGCGCTGACCGCCGAGCGCGAGGGCGTCGCCGCGCTGCTGATCTACTCGGATCCGGCCGAAGACGGCTACACGCAGGGCAAGGTGTTCCCGGATGGCCCGTGGGGACCCGAGAGCCACATCCAGCACGGCGCGATCACCTACGACTACATCGTGCCGGGCGACCCCGAGACGCCGGGCTGGGCTTCGGTGCCGGGCGCCTGGCGCATCGCGCCCGCCGCGGCGCGTTCGCTCCCGAAGCTGATTTCGCTGCCGCTGTCCTGGCACGATGCCAAGCCGCTGCTCGAGCAGATGAACGGCGACGAGGTGCCGCCGGAGTGGCGCGGCGCCTTGCCGATCACCTACCGCTACACCGGCGCGGTGCGCGTGCACGTGCACGTCGACATGGATACCAGCGTCAAACCCTACACCGTGGTCGAGGCGCGCATCCGCGGGAGCGAGGCGCCCGATGAGTGGGTGCTGGTCGGCAACCATCGCGATGCCTGGGTCTACGGCGGCGTCGATCCGGTCAGTGGTACCGCCGCCATGCTCGAGCTGACGCGTTCGCTCGGCGAGTTGAAGCGCCAGGGCCACCGGCCGCGCCGTACGATCATCGCCTGCAGCTGGGACGGCGAGGAATACGCGCTCACCGGCTCGACCGAGTGGGGCGAACAGTTCGGCGATGAACTGCAGCGGAAGCTCGTCGCGTACATCAACGTCGACGAGGCCGTGGCCGGCGCCGCGACGACCGCGGGCCCGGCGGGCTTGAGCCTCGATGCGCCGTCGGTCGCCTCGCTCGCGCCGATGCTGGTCGAGGCGACGCGCGATGTGGCCTCGCCAGCCGGGGGTTCGATGTACGAGGCCTGGCAGGCCACGTGGATGCGCGATCACAAGTCGGCCGCGCCGCCCTCGCTCGATCAGCTGGTCGAGACGCGCGTCGGCAGTGGCTCGGACCACACGGTGTTCCTGAACCACCTCGGCCGCCCGGTGATCAACCTCGGCTACACCGGCGACTACGGCGTCTACCACTCGGCCTACGACGATCACTACTGGATGGCGCACATCGGCGATCCGGATTTCGCCTACCACGTCGCGCTGACGCGCCTGTGGGGATTGACGACGCTGCGGCTCGCGGATGCCGACCTGCTGCCCTTCGATTTCGAGTTCAATGCCGCGGCGCTGCAGGGTTTCCTGCACGAGCTGGAAGCACGCGTCCACACCGCCGCGGCGCAGGTGCCGTTCAGCACGCTGCACGATCATCTCGCCGCGTTCGGTGCGGCCGGGCGCGAGCTGCGCGAGGCGACGCAACGCGACCTCGCAGCGGGCGCGGCCGGCGCGGCGCAGCTGCGGCGGCTCAATGCGCGGCTGATGCAGGTGGAAGCCAACTGGCTCGATCCGCGCGGCATTCCGGGCCGGCCGTGGTTCCGCCACCTGCTCTACGCCGCGCGCTACACCTACGATCACCTCGAATTTCCGGGATTGACCGAAGCGGCCGAGGCCGGCGACTGGCCGGCCGCGCGGCGCGAGGCGCAGAAGCTCGATGCCGCGATCGTCCGCAACACGGAGTTCCTGCACGCGGCGCTGGCGGAATGGCAGCGCGGCGCAACCGGCGCGCGCTCGCCTTCAAGGTGATGCCATGACGACGCTGATCGGCCTGTCCGGGAGCCTTCGGCGCGGCTCGTTCAACACCGCGCTGCTGCGTGCCGCCGCGACGCTGCTGCCCGCCGACGCAACGCTCGAAATACGCACGCTGCATGACATTCCGCTGTACGACGGCGATCTGGAGGCGAGCGCCGGCGCTCCGCCCGCGGTCGCAGCGTTGAAGGAAGCCATCGTCGCGGCCGACGGGTTGTTGCTCGGCACGCCCGAGTACAACAACGGCATCCCCGGGGTGTTCAAGAACGGCATCGACTGGCTGTCGCGCCCGGCCAGCGACATCAAGCGGGTGTTCGGCGACAAGCCGGTGGCGCTGATCGGCGCCTCGACCGGCCCGTTCGGCACTATTCTGTCCCAGGCCGCCTGGCTACCGGTGCTGCGCGTGCTCGGTGCGCGTTACTGGAGCGGCTCGCGCCTGCTCGTATCGCGCTCGGCGCAGGTGTTCGACGAGGCGGGCACGCTGCAGGACGAGAAGCTCAGGGAACAGCTGAAAGGCTTCCTGGCAGGATTCGTCAGCTATGTGCGCGAGTCGCTAGCCAGGAACCCGCCAGGATCATCGCAAACGCGCTGATGCCGCCGACGCCGAGCTGCTCGTGCAACAGCAGCACGCCGAGCAACGCGGCCACGGCCGGGTTGATGTACGTGATCACCGTCGCGCGCGCTGGCCCCGCGTGGCTGACGAGGTAGAACATCAGCAACATCGCCACCGCGGTGCAGACGAGCCCCAGCATCGCGATCGAGCCCAGCGCGAGCGCCGAGGGCCACGCTGACGGGAACGTGAGCAACGCCGGCAGCGTGAGCAGCAGGCTCGAGGTCGCGAGGCTCGCGGCGATCGGGCCGATCGAGTCGAGGCCCTTCAGGTGGCGCTGTATGATCAGCGGACCCACCGCGTAGCCGATCGCGGCGAGCAGCATGCAGCCCGCGCCCGCCCAGCCGAGCGCGCCGTGGATGCTGCCGAAGCCGAGCAGCGTGACGACGCCGAGGAAACCGAGCAGCAGCCCCGCCAGGCGCCATTTGCCCAGCGGTTCGTGCAGCCCGAAGAAGCGCGAGATCACGGTCACGGTCAGCGGCACCGAAGCGATCAGGATGCCGGTAACCGAGGAATCGATCCAGCGTTCGCCGATCGAGATGGCCGAGAACGGGACGACGAATTCGATGATCGCGAAGGCGAGGATCGGCAGCTTGTGTTCGCCCAGCGTGTGCAGCGCGCCGCGATGCCAGGCGATCGGCAGCAGCACCAGCGCCGCCAGCGTGATGCGGCCCCAGGCCACGACCCACGGCGACAGCTCCATGACCGCGAGCTTGATGAAATAATAGGGCACGCCCCAGATCACGCCGAGCGCGGCGAAGGCAATCCACGCACGCGCGCTCATTTGGCAATCCAGACCAGGCGCGGCGTCGCGTCGGCCGCCGCATGCAGGATCGCGTGCTGGTCCAGCTCGGCGGCCAGCCTGCGGGCCGCGGCCAACCCTAAGCCCGGCACCAGCAGGCTCTCTTCGGCGACCCATTCCGCTTTCGGGTCGTGACCCCGGCCGGCGAGATAGTTCAAGCCCAGCGCGCTGATGCGTGCGCACAGGCGCTCGTGCGCGGCGGCGTTCTTCTCCGCCGTCTGCGGCACGCTGCGCGGATTCCAGCCGGTCATGAACGACGAACAACTGACGTTGAACTGCCGGTGCACCGCGAGCAAGCCGGGACTCGGCACGTCGATATGCAACTCCAGCCGGCCGTCGGGCAGATCGACTTCGTAGCGCGTGCGGCGATAGAAGGCATCGAGCTCGGGGTCGGGGACGGCGGCCTGTTGCATGGGCGTCATTATGACGTAGGCTAGCGCCCATATGATCGTCGAACGCATCTGGGCAGCCAACGAGCTGCGGAATTACCACTACGTGGTCGCGTGTGCCGAAACCGGAGAGGCCCTCGTCGTAGATCCGCTCGACTGGCAAGCCTGCCTGCGCCGCGCGAACGAGCGCGGCTGGAAGATCACGCAGATCGTCAACACGCACGAGCACAAGGACCACACCGCGGGCAACGCGGAGCTCGTCAAGGCCACCGGCGCGCGCGTGCTGGCGCATGCGCGCGCCGCGTCGATGATCGGCGGCGTCGACCAGGGATTGAAGGCAGGCGATGTGATCCGCGTCGGCCGGAGCGCCGAACTCGAGTGCCTCGACACGCCGGGGCACACGCTGGCGCATGTGTGCCTGCTGGCGCACGCCGACGGGCCGGCGCTGTTCTCGGGCGACACGCTGTTCAACGCCGGTGTCGGCAACTGCCGCGGCGGGGGCGACCCGGAGCGCTTGTTCGAGACTTGCGCGCTGCAGCTCGCGCGGCTGCCGCCGAGCACGCGCATCTACCCGGGCCACGACTACCTGCTCAACAACCTGCGCTTCACGCGCCACGTCGAGGCCGGCAACCAGGCCGCGGCCGACTGGCTGGCGCGCTCGGAGCACGTGCCGCCCGAACAACAGGCCGTGCTGACGCTGGCGCAGGAATTCACCGTCAATAGTTTTTTCAGGCTGACCGAACCGGGCCTGATCGACACGCTCCGGCAGCGGGTGCCGGCCCTGCCGGCCAGGCCGACGCCGCGCGAGGTGTTCCTGGCCCTGCGCGAGCTGCGCAACAGCTGGTAATCGGCTCACTTTGCGGCGGATTCGGTAGCCGCCCGGCGGGCGCGGCGCCGGGGTAGAATTTGCGGCTCCCATGGATGTCTCGCCGATCCTCAATCCCCTGAACGACGCGCAGCGCGCCGCGGTCACCGCGCCGCTCGGCGCGACGCTGGTGCTGGCCGGCGCCGGCAGCGGCAAGACGCGCGTGCTGATCCACCGCATCGCCTGGCTGATCCAGGCCGAAGGGGCCACGCCGCACGGCATCCTCGCCGTCACGTTCACCAACAAGGCCGCGGCCGAGATGCGCGCCCGCGTCGAGGCGCTGCTCGGCCTGTCGGGTGGCGCGATGTGGCTCGGCACTTTCCACGGGCTCGCGCACCGGCTGCTGCGGCTGCACTGGCGCGAGGCGGGACTGCCGCAGGGATTCCAGATCCTCGACAGCGAGGACCAGCTGCGGCTCATCAAGAAGGTGGTCAAGGCGCTCGAGCTCGACGACACGCGCTTCGTGCCGCGCGAAGTGCAGTACTTCATCAACAAGCACAAGGACGAGGGCCGGCGCCCGGCGCAACTGAAGGACGGCGGCGATCCGACCGAGCGCACGCTGATCCGCCTGTACGTCGAGTACGAGCAGGCCTGCGCGCGCCAGGGCGCGGTGGATTTCGCCGAGCTGCTGCTGCGCGCCTACGAGTTGTGGCGAGATCATGCGGATCTGCTGCAGCACTATCGCGCGCGTTTCCGCCATGTGCTGGTCGATGAGTTCCAGGACACGAACGCGATCCAGTACGCATGGATCAGGCTGCTGGTCGGCGCGAGCGGTTTTCCGTTCGTCGTCGGTGATGACGATCAATCCATATACCGGTTCCGCGGTGCGCGTGTCGAGAATCTGCAAAAGTTTCACAAGGACTATCCGCAGGCGCAGCTCTACAAACTGGAGCAGAACTACCGCTCGAGCGCGGCGATCCTCGAGGCGGCGAACGCGCTGATCGCGAACAACTCCGCGCGCCTCGGCAAGGAGCTGTGGACCAGCGGCGCGCGCGGCGAGCCGGTGCGCGTCTACTGCGCCTACAACGAGCGCGATGAAGCGGATTTCGTGCTCGGGCGCATCCAGCAGTGGATCGCCGGCGGCGGATTACGGCGCGAGTGCGCGATCCTGTACCGCTCGAACGCGCAGTCGCGCGTGTTCGAAGAGGCGCTGATCCAGGCGCGCATCCCGTACCGCGTGTATGGGGGCCTGCGCTTCTTCGAGCGCGCCGAGATCAAGGACGCGCTCGCCTACCTGCGCCTGATTGCGAACCGCGACGACGACGCTTCGTTCGAGCGCGTGGTGAACCTGCCGGTGCGCGGCATCGGCGCGCGTACGCTCGATGGCTTACGCGATGCCGCCAAGGGCGCGGGCAGTTCGCTGTGGCGCGCGGCCGGCGCGTTGCTCGCCGAGGCCGGTGGCTCAGGGGGTGGCGGCGTCGGGCGCGGCGGCGCGGCGCTGCACGGGTTCCTCGCTCTGATCGAGCAGTTGGCGCGCGACATCGAGGGCATGCCGCTGCACGAGCAGGTCGACCACGTGATCAACAACAGCGGGCTGATCGAACATTTCCGTAACAAGGAAAAGGGCGACCGCGGCGAGACACGCATCGAGAACCTGGAAGAGCTGGTGAGCGCCGCGCGCGGCTACGAGCCCGAGGGCGACGACCTGCCCCCGCTGCAGAGTTTCCTCGCGCACGCGGTGCTCGAATCCGGCGAGACGCAGGGGAGCGAATGGGACGACTGCGTGCAGATGATGACGCTGCACACGGCGAAGGGCCTTGAGTTCCCGGTCGTGTTCCTCGCCGGCATGGAAGACGGCCTGTTTCCCCACCAGCGCTCGATCAACGACCTGGCGAGCCTCGAGGAGGAGCGGCGGCTGTGTTACGTCGGCATCACGCGCGCGATGCGGCAGCTGTACCTCAGCTACGCCGAGCAGCGTCGGCTCCATGGCGTCGACAGCTACAACGTCGCCTCGCGTTTCATCCAGGAACTGCCGCCCGGGCTGCTCGAGGAAGTGCGGCCGCGCCTCCAGCTCGCGCGCCATGCGCTTGGGCCAGGCACGCTCGGACACCGCGAGGGCGGTGGTCGCGTGGGCGAAGGCGCCGGTGCCGCGGGCGCGGGGCTGTTCCGCAATCCCGTGGAGGCGGCGCCCAACGGCATGCGGCTCGGCAGCCGCGTG
>JAFEDW010000480.1 GCA_018241455.1 Pseudomonadota bacterium
GCCCAGTGGCGCAACGGCATCATCTCGCGCGCCGACGTCGCCGACTTTCTCGTCCGGCAGATCGAAGACCGCACTTACGTTCATCGGGCGCCCGTGCTGATCCACTGAATGCAGCCACGCGCCCGTGTAGCATCGCCAAGATGGCCACCCGACATCTCTCCCGCAAGCAACTCAGCCGCTCGAAGATCGAGCTCTACCTCGACTGCCCGCGCTGCTTCTACGATGAGGTGATGCTCGGCATCGCCCGCCCCAGCGGCCCGCCGTTCACGCTGAACATCGCCGTCGACGCGCTGTTCAAGGCCGAGTTCGACGGCTACCGCGCGCAGCGCAAACCCCATCCGCTGTTCGCCACCGTCGGGCTCGACGCGCTGCCGATGCAGCACCCCCAGCTCGAGGCCTGGCGCACGAACTTCACCGGCATCCGCTGGCAAGACCCGCAGACCGACTGGACGTTCTTCGGCGCCGTGGACGACCTGTGGGTTACACCTAACGGCTCGGTCGTGGTCGCCGACTACAAGGCCACGGCCAAGGCCGAAGCCATCACGCCGGAAAATATCTATCCCGGCTACAAGCGCCAGCTCGAGATGTACCAGTTCCTCGTCGAGAAGGCCGGCTTCACCGTCGACGCGCGCGCCTGGCTCGTCTACGCGAACGGCATCAAGAACGCCGCCGCGTTCGACGACGTGCTGCGCTTCCGCACCAGCATGATCGCGGTGGATTGCGACAGGAGCTGGGTGGAGGGGAAGTTTCGGGAAGCGGTTGCGGTGCTGGCGAGCGGTGCGAGGCCGGCTGCGGGGGCGGAATGCGAGTGGTGCGCGTATGCGGTCAGGAAGTCGGGCAATGTACCCGATGCCACTGCAGAACATGCGCGACTCCTGGATTGACACAGCCGCGACCAGTTAATGTCCACACCTATTACATCCGTCGCTCCAATTCAAAGGGCTTGGTACCAGGCCAGCATTGGCAATTTTCTCAATTCCTCTATTGAAGAGGTTCTAGGTTCACTTACCCGCGCAAGCGGAATGGCAGTGGAACCGGATCAGCGCGATGCCTGGATTGCTCAAATTGAGCTGTTGCAGTCACAACTGGGCAGTCTGTCGGGTGAAATATTCTTCGAATTTGCGATACCCCGAATGGGGTCAAGAATCGACGCCGTCATTCTGCTCGACACTGTCGTGTGCGTTTGCGAGTTCAAAGTGGGCGCGTCAACGTTCACTCGCTCCGCACGAGACCAAGTCTGGGACTACGCCTTAGATCTCAAGAATTTCCACGAGGCCAGCCATGAGCTGACCATCGTTCCCATTCTGGTCGCAACCGCCGCACAGCGGTCGCCCGATATCGATATTCATTTGGCTCTCGATAGCGTGGCGGAACCGGTATACGTGACAGCGAAGGATATTCGGAAGGCCATTGACCGCGCGCAATCAGT
>JAFEDW010000481.1 GCA_018241455.1 Pseudomonadota bacterium
GGCTTGTTGGTGATGTAGCGCACGACGCCGGCCTGCGCGCCGGCGCCGAACAGCGTGCCCTGCGGGCCTTCCAGCACCTCGATGCGCTCCAGGTCGGCTGCGTACACATCCAGGTTGCGGCCGGGGATCTGCGTCGATTGCTCGTCCAGGTAGACGGCGACATTCGGCCATTGCCCGACCGAGCCCTGGCCTTGCGTGCCCAACGCACCGACGCTCAGGCCGCGCATGTATATGTTGCTCTGGCCGGGCCCGAGCGTGGCCGTCGAGACGCTCGGCAGGTACTTGACGATCTGGTCCATCGTCGTGACCTTGAGATCGCTCAGCGTCTCCGAGGTCATGGCCTGCACGGTGATCGGCACGTTCTGGATGTTTTCCGTGCGCCGCTGCGCGGTGACGATGATTTCCTCCAGGCCGCCGCTGCTGGCGGCAGGCTGGTCAGCGGCAAAACTCATCTGCGCGGCGCCGGCACTGATGATGGCCGCGACGGCAGCGGAAACTCTAGGATTCAACTTCATTGCGACTCCCCTCGATGAATCGACGACGACCCTGGCCCCGGCAATGGCCGGGTCGAGCTCAAGGTTGTTTCCCCACATCCGGGCGAAGCCGACCAGTTGTGAACTGAGGCACCGCCTGACGGTGCTGGCTGTCCCCAGTTCGACTGTACCCGCCCTGCGACACAGTATCCATACCCCTGCTATCTGAAATCTAGATCGGGGCATGCGGTTTCCAGATTTTGTTGTATTTCTACTACGTCAAGACCCGAAGGTTTCTGCGGGCCGCTGTTGCCGTCGAGGATGGGCGGCCTCAATATCCGGCTCGTGGCGCGCCCTGATTCACCGCCTTCGGCCGCGGAAGAAGACCATGCCGAGCCGGCGGCAGGCCGCCGGCGCCGACCCAATGCGCGCGCGCAGCGCACGACCGGACCCTCGCTGGCGCCGATCCCGCGGCTGGAAAATCCGTTTCCGCCGCTCGAGCTGCTGACGCCCGAGCAGGTCGAACGCATCGTGCTGGCGGCCTACCGGGTGCTCGAGGAAGCCGGGCTCGAAATCCGCAACGAAGCCGCGCGCGAAATCTTCCGGCGGCACGGCGCGATCGTGGACGAAGCGACGCAACTCGTGCGCATCGGGCGCGACATCGTCGAAGCGCAGTTGGCACATGCGCCTTCGCAGTTCGTGCTGCATTCGCGCAATCCGCAGCGCCATATGCATGTCGGCGGCAACACGGTCAATTTCGGCCCGGTCAGCGGCGCACCAAACATCAGCGACCTCGAACGCGGCCGGCGCTACGGCGACCTCGAGGGATTCCGCAACATCCTGCACCTGACGCAGGCGCTTGGCATCCTGCACTGGCAGGGCGGCATCGTCGTCGAGCCGATGGATATCCCGGTGCCGGTGCGGCACCTGTCGATCTTCCAGGCGCACATCGAA
>JAFEDW010000482.1 GCA_018241455.1 Pseudomonadota bacterium
TCGAGCGTACCTGGCCATTCTCGGAACTGAGATCCGCACTCCAGCACGTAGGGACCGGGCGTTCGCGGGGGCTGAACGTCGTCCGCATCTCCGGTTGACGGCAGGGCAATCACGACAGCAAGGCGCGGGCCGCCACAACTCCACTTGCCTCCATGACACGATTAGTCAATTGACAGCTTCCACTCGGTCAACGGCAGCAACCGCGAATCCTCGAGTGCGGCCGCCCGGTGCCCCATCCCGGCGAGATACTCCTTGTTTTGCGCAAAGGCGAGAAAGGAAGTCGCCGAGGATTGCCGAACCAACATGGCCATGTCCCAGCGTTCGGTTTCGGGCCCTATGAGCCAGCGTGCGCCGTTACCGACGAACAGGACGTCGCCGCCGGCTTCTCGCAGGAACGGCAGTGTATGGTCCATGTAGCGCCGATAGGCCTCAGCGCCGCTGATGGCGGACGACGGCGCCAGTTCCGCATGTGCGGAATAGTCCGCAATTTCGCGGAAGCGAAGCAGGTTCAGCATGACCACGCTGCCGGTGATGCCGCGCGAAAAGAATTCCCGGCCGGCGCTTTGCGTGGGTTCCAGGTAACACTTGGGGTTTGTCATTGCTGCGTCATTCCAAGCTTAGGTTAGAGTTCATGGCGCGGGCCGGGCAGCCCGCCAGTTCCCGGGCTGCCACGATGACCGATTGTGGCTGATCGCGCTGGATGTAGTGGCCGCTGTTCGCCACGAATTCATGCCGGCCCGCGGAATAGTCGGCAGCGATCTCGTCCTGCAGCTGCTTCCACAGGGTGCGGAAGGCCGGGCTTTCCCCAGGGGAGGGTTGCGTGCTCGACAAGACAATGGTTTCGACCTGACCGGCATGGGGCAGTGCCTTGATCTCGGCTGCCGAGGATGGAATGCCGACGAATTCCTGCCGCATCGCGCCGCCCATCACGAATGTCGTGACGTTCAACATTCGGTAGACGCCCGGCGTGGTCGCTCGCACGCGATTGAGCTGGTCTTTGTGCATGCTGTCCACCAGCAGCAGCCCGCGCACCTCTTTGGGGTAGGCGCGGGCAAAGTACTGCATGTACAGGCCACCCAATGAATGGCCCACCAGCACATACGGCGGCTGCACTCCGGATTCCTTGAGCCGTGAACGCAGTCCCTCCACGACCTGCCGCGCGTCGCGCGCGCCCGCGGTGCGCTCGACGCCACGATAGCCGCGGCGGGTATAAGAGACGGTCCTGGCGCAGCCTTCGGCAACGGGCAACTGCACGGACTGCCACGCTTCGCTGGTGTCGCCAAGGCCGGCTTCAAACACGACGGTGACCGGCCCAGTACCCTCGACATGCAGGGCAGTATCCGACGACGGCATCGCCGTGACGAAACGCGCGCCGACGGCAAGCAATATCAGCAGTGCGACGACCAGGAATATCTTCTT
>JAFEDW010000483.1 GCA_018241455.1 Pseudomonadota bacterium
GCTGCTGCAGGCCTGCGGCGCGCTCGGCTATTACTTCGCCCGCGACCTGGGCACGTTCTACGCCGTCGCGAGCCTGTTCGGATTCGTCTACGCCGGCGTGATGCCGCTGTACGCGGTGCTGGTGCGCGAGAATTTTCCGTTGCGCATGATGGGCACGATTATCGGGGGCACGGCGATGGCGGGAAGCCTCGGCATGGCCACCGGGCCGCTGGCGGGCGGCATGATCTACGACCACTTCGCCACGTACAGCTGGCTCTACATCGGCGCGGCGGGCATGGGTGTCGGCGCGGTCCTGATCGCCTCGACGTTCAGGCCGCATACGCGCGACGCCGCGCCGGCGCCGGTGACCGCCTAGTCGACCTGTTCGGCCGCGGCACGTGGGCGCGGACGCACTAGCGCTGGCCCACATAGTAAACCGGCACCGCGCTGACCTGGATGAACGTGCAGGCGCCTTGGTGGCCGCAGACCTCGCGCTGCATCATCAAGTGGGACGGCGACGAATGGACGCAGACCGGCACGCTGCCGCTCAGGTCGCTCGGGCTGTCTGATCAGGACGTAAGCCTGGTGGAGCGCTATCGGCGCATCAAGTAGCCGGCAACGGCAGCATTTCACTTCGCATCGCCAATACGCGAGAATCGGAGCCGAGGGATAGACGGTCGGCCCTGGGGAGGGCCATCGCCGCACAAGGGGGGAAGATGATGAGTCACACGAACGGGCGACGGATCAACAGATTCGCCATCGCGATCGCCGCTGCGGGCTCAGCCGGCCTGGCGCTCCCGCAGGCACACGCTCAGACCGCCAGCGGCGGGCAGAACGCCTCCAGCGCGATCGAAGAGATCACCATCACGGCAACGCGACGAGCGGAACCACTGTCGAAGGTGGCTATCAGCGTCAGCACCTTTGGTGCCGAGCAGATGGACGAGCGCGGGGTGAAGACCTTCGATGACCTGGTGCGGTTGTCGCCGGGGCTGAACCTGACGCACCAGTCGGCCACCGGCGCCAACCAGATATCGATCCGCGGCATTTCTTCCGATGCAGGCTCGGGTACGACCGGCGTGTATATCGACGACACGCCGATCCAGGTGCGCAACCTGGGTTTCGGGGCGGGCAATGCCTTCCCCGAGATGTTCGACATCGAACGCGTCGAAGTGCTGCGCGGACCACAGGGCACGCTGTTTGGTTCAGGGTCCGAGGGCGGCACGATCCGCTTCATTACGCCCGAACCGAACCTGGATCATGCGTCTTACTACGCGCGCGCCGAAGTCGCCACGCTGGCGAACGGTTCGCCCACCTACGAGGCAGGATTTGCGGCCGGTGGGCCGATCATCGCTGATCATCTCGGTTTTCGCGTCAGTGCATCGCTGCGAAGGGAGGGCGGGTACATCGACGGCGTGGACGGCAACTACTCGATCGTTG
>JAFEDW010000484.1 GCA_018241455.1 Pseudomonadota bacterium
TCTCGCGCGCCGCACGCCGTTGCTGGCGGACCAGGCGATCGCCTCGGAAGAAGTGAAGCACGCCGAAGAGGCGGTGGCGATGGCGAAGGCCAACCTGTCGCAGGCCGAGCGCCAGTCCGAATCGGCGCATGCGCTCGTCGACGGCGTGTCGGTGCGCGACAATCCGGCCGTGCAGGCCGCGAAAGCCGCGTTCCGCGACGCCTACGTCAACGCGAGCCGCAACACCATCGTCGCACCGGTGACCGGCTTCGTCGCGCTGCGCAGCGTGCAGCTCGGCCAGCGCATCCAGGCCGGCGCACCGCTCCTCAACGTCGTGCCGCTGCAGAACCTGTGGGTCGACGCGAACTTCAAGGAAGGCCAGCTGCGCAACCTCCGCCTCGGCCAGGCCACCGAGGTACGGAGCGATCTCTATGGCGGCAACGTGATCTTCCACGGCAAGGTCATCGGCATGTCGGCCGGCACGGGCTCGGCCTTCTCGCTGTTGCCGGCACAGAATGCATCCGGCAACTGGATCAAGGTCGTGCAGCGCGTGCCGGTGCGCGTGTCGCTGGCGCCCGAGGACCTGGCCAAGCACCCGCTGCGCGTGGGCCTGTCGACCACGGTGACGATCGACACGCATGACCGGAGCGGCGCGATGCTCGCGGCCGTGCCGGCCAGCGATTCCGGCGCCAGCACCGAAGTGTACGCAGCCGATCTCGCCAAGGCTGACGAGGAGGCGAACGCGATCATCGCGCGCAACCTCGGCGGCGTGCAGTAGGCGCGCCACCGGACACTGCGCACGTGACTGCATCCGAACCGCGCGACGAACACGGCGAGTACCTGCCGCTGCACGGCACGAAGCTCGTGCTGCTGACGATCGCGGTCTCGATTGCCTCGTTCATGGAAATCCTGGACATGACGATCGTCAACGTGTCGATCCCGTCGATCGCCGGGAGCCTCGCGGTAAGTCCTTCCGAAGGCACGTGGGCGATCAGCTCGTACATGCTGGCCGCCGCGGTCGTGCAGCCGTTGACCGGCTGGATCGGACGGCAATACGGCGAGGTGCGCACCTTCGTGACCTCATCGCTGCTGTTCGTGCTGTTCTCGGCGCTGTGCGGACTCGCCACCAGCATGCCGATGCTGATCGCCGGACGCCTGACGCAGGGCCTGGTCTCGGGGCCGATGATGTCGGTCGGCCAGGCGCTGCTGCTGCGCAATTACCCGGTCAAGCTGCGCGGCCTCGCGCTCGGCCTGTGGGCGATGGTCGTCATCGTCGCGCCGATCTTCGGGCCGATCATGGGCGGCTGGATCACCGACAACCTCTCGTGGCCCTGGCTCTTCTATATCAACGTGCCGGTCGGCGTCCTCGCCGCGCTGATCATCGGGGTCGTGCTGCGGCGGCGCGAGTCGACCAAGATGCGCACACCGATTGACGC
>JAFEDW010000485.1 GCA_018241455.1 Pseudomonadota bacterium
GCGGCGGCGCGCGCCGCGGCGGTGGCGGACGTTCGCAGGTGTACCGCGGCGCCGACCTGCGCTACGACACCGAACTCGACCTGGCCGAAGCCGTGTTCGGCCGCACCCTCGAGATCGATCTCACGAAGCTCGTCGAGTGCGAGGTCTGCCACGGCAGTGGCGCGGCCAAGGGCAGCAATCCGGTGCAGTGCGACACCTGCTCGGGTTCGGGGCAGGTGCGCGTCTCGCAGGGTTTCTTCACGCTGCAACAGACCTGCCCGCAGTGCCGCGGCAGCGGGCGCATCGTCCGCAACCCGTGCGACAACTGCCTCGGGCAGGGGCGCGTACGCAAGCACAAGAAGCTCGCGGTCAAGATCCCGCCGGGCGTCGACAATGGCGATCGCGTGCGCCTGGCCGGCGAAGGCGAGGCCGGGCGCAACGGCGGCCCACCGGGCGACCTGTACGTCGAAGTGCACGTGCGCGATCACCCGATCTTCGAGCGCGACGGCGCGCACCTGAGTTGCGAGGTGCCGTTGTCCTTCACGACCGCGGCGCTGGGCGGGTCGGTCGATGTGCCGACGCTCGATGGCACCGTGAGCCTGAAGATTCCGCCCGAGTCGCAGTCGGGGCGCGTGTTCCGGCTGCGCGGCAAGGGCATCAAGCCCGCGCGCGGCGGTGAGCAGGGCGACCTGTTCTGCCGCGTCACGGTCGAGACCCCGGTCAAGCTCTCGTCGGAGCAACGTGAGTTGCTGGAGCAGTTCGAAGCCTCGTTGCGCAAGGATGGCAACAAGCACGCGCCGCGCCAGAAGAGTTTCTTCGAGGGCGTGAAGCGCTTCTTCGGCGCTGCGCCGTGAACCGGCCGTGAGCCCGGCCACCTACCCGGTGCGCGTCGTCATCATCGGGGTGCCGGGCCGCATGGGATTGAGCCTGGTGCGCGAGCTGCCTGCCTTCGAGGGTTTGAGGCTCCAGGCCGCCGTGGCAGCGATCGGGAACCCCGCGGTCGGGCGCGACAGTGGCGAGCTCGCCGGCGCGGCGCCGAACGGCGTGCTCGTCCGTGCCGACCTGCCGGCCGCGCTCGCGGGCGCAGGGCTGGCGCTCGATTTCTCCAGCGCGGCCGCCGCGGGCGCCCACCTGCGTGCCAGCGCCGGGGCGGGCGTGCCGCTGCTGCTCGGCACGACCGGCCTGGGCGCCGACATCCCGGGCCTGGTGGCCGAGGCGGCCCGGACGATACCGGTGCTGGTCACGGCGAACACGAGCCTTGGCGTGACCGTGCTGCTGGAGCTGGTGCGTGCGGCCGCCGCCGCGCTGGGCAGCGGTTACGACATCCGGATCCGCGATACGCACCACGCTGCGAAGCGTGATGCCCCGTCCGGGACGGCGCTGGCGCTGGGGGCCGCCGCGGCGCAGGCGGCTGGCACCAGCGCGCAGCGAATCCG
>JAFEDW010000486.1 GCA_018241455.1 Pseudomonadota bacterium
CGCAACGCTGATCGGCGCGCCGCTGTACACATCGGGCACCCACATGTGGAACGGCACCGCGCCGAACTTGAAGGCCACCGCGACGACGATGAACGTGACCGCGATGACGAAGCCGGCGCCGTGCGCGGCGCTGACGGCGGCGAGCTTGTCAAGGTCGAGCGTGCCGGTCAGCCCGTACAGCATCGACATGCCATAGAGCAAAGTGCCCGAGGCGATCGCGCCGAGCACGAAGTACTTGATCGCCGCTTCGGCGGCGACACCCGAGTCGCGATCGAAGGCGACCAGCGCATATAGTGACAGGGAGAGCAGCTCGATGCCGAGGTACACGGTCAGCAGGCTGTTGGCGGAGACCAGCACACAGATGCCGAGCAGCGCGGTGAGCGCCAGCACCTGGTACTCGCCGCCGTGGATGCCGCGCCGGTCGAGATAGGGTTGCGAGTAGAACAGCGCCAGGCCGACGCTGAGGAAAGCGGCGAGCTTGAGGAACACCGCGAGACGGTCGGCCACATACAGGCCGTCGAACAGCACGGTGCGCTCCTGCACCGCGCCCACCGTGACGGTCAGCCAGGCGCACAGCGCCAGCGCCACCAGCGTCAGCAGCGGGGTCAGGTAGCGGCGCGAGGCGCCGGCGAATACGTCCGCGAGCAGCACGACGCAGATCGCGATGCCGAGCGAGATCTCGGCGATGGCGGGCCGTAGCGATGCAAGCGTCATGGCGGATTCATTCATGGGTCAGAGCACCGGGATCTTGCTCAGGCTGAGCTGCTGCAGCAGGTGCTGCACGCTCGCTTCCATCGTCTTCACCAGCGGCGCAGGCCAGATACCCAGCAACAGCACCGCGACGGCGAGCGCGCCGAGCACCAGGAACTCGCGCCCGTTCAGGTCCTGCATGGCGGCCACATGGTCGTTCGCGACCGGGCCGAAAATGACGCGCTTGACGAGCCAGAGCGTATACGCGGCGCCCAGGATCAGCGTCGTGGCCGCGAGCACCGCGAACCACACATTCGCCTTGAACGCCGCCAGGATCACCAGGAACTCGCCGACGAAACCGGAGGTGCCCGGGAGGCCCGAGTTGGCGAGCGCGAACAGCACCATGAAGGCGCCGAACTTCGGCATCACGTTGATGACGCCGCCATAGGCGCTGATCTCGCGGCTGTGCAGCCGGTCGTACATGACGCCGATGCACAGGAACAGCGCGCCCGAGATCAGTCCGTGCGAGATCATCTGGATCATCGCGCCGTCGAGCCCGTTGACCGCGCCGCGCAGCGCGCCGGTCGATCCCTGGATGTCGAAGGCCAGGAATGCGCCGAGCGTCACGAAGCCCATGTGCGCGACCGATGAATAGGCGATGAGCTTCTTCATGTCGCTCTGCATCAGCGCGACGAAGCCGATGTAGACGACGGCGATC
>JAFEDW010000487.1 GCA_018241455.1 Pseudomonadota bacterium
ATCAAGGCGCAGGCGGAGTGCAACCGGGCAGTGGTCCGAGAGCTTCAGGCGCCACGCATCGGCCGGTGAATAAGTCTGCCGCTCGAAGGAGCCGCGCTGCAGCGACGGCGCCAGCGTCGTGCCCAGCAGGATGTAGTCGATGTAGCCGGTGTGCGTCTGTCCGGCGTAGCAATTGCGGAACCTCTCGCCGTCGGCCGTGTTGACCAGCGGCGCGTCGGGTGCGCCGCCGCCGAGCTGCTCCCACAGGCCGGCGCCGCGTTCGGACTGCAGCTCGCGATTGAAATCGCCGAGCACGGCGTAGCGATGCCCGGCCCGCCGCTGCGTGTCGATCCATTCGCGCAAACTCGGCGCCTGGCGTGCGAGCCGCTCGCAGGCGCGCGCCCTGGATGCGAGCGAGGCGCGCGCGCAGCCTGATTTCAGGTGCACGGCCAGCAGGTACAGTTCACGCCGGCTGCCGGGGTACAGCACCAGCGTAGCGCCGCGGCGCAGCTGGTCGCCGAGCGAGAGTTCCACCAGGTCGGGGCCGCAACGGTGCGGCAGGCCACGGCGGATCGCGAAGCCGGTGTTCTGCACTTCGCGTCCGCCGGTGAAGCAGAAGTCGTACCCGCGGAATACCTGTGCTGCGGCCGCGGCGCCGTCGACTTCTTCGACCGCGACCACGTCGGCATCGAGCCGTTCGGCCACGCGCGCCATGCCGGCGATGTCGGTGGCGCTGCGCTCGAGCGTCGCCGCCACGTCGCAGGGGATGCTGCGCGGGTTCCAGCGGTGCGAACCCTCATCACGGGTACAACCCTGCTTGAGCGCGTTGAACGTGGCCGGTGTCAGGAACCATTCCATGTTCCAGGTGGCCAGCTTGAGGGTCGCGGGCGCCACCGCGGCCGGCCGTGCCCCGTTGCCAGCCGCCGAAGGCAGGGCCGCCAGCAGCGCCAGCAACAGGGCGGGGGCGGCGCGCACGGTGCCTGGAAAGCTCATGCGGTCGGACCTTAAGGTAAATGAGCCCGCGGCGTCACGCCGTCTATCGGCCAGTATCGCCCGTTAATCGGCTGCCGCTGTACGCCCAGGCAACGGCGCCTAGGATGGCGCCATGGACAAGCGCCGCCAGCCGGGCTTCACGCTCATCGAGTTGCTGATCACGCTGACCGTGGCGTCGATCCTGGTCGGCCTGATGGTGCCGAACATGCGCGACTTCATCCGCAACAACCGGCTCTCGGGCGGCGTCAACGACATGTTGCACTCGCTGCAGGTCGCGCGGAGCGAGGCCATCAAGCGGCAGAACGGCAACGTCGTCTGGTGTGGAACCTCCAATCCGAACGCCGCCAATCCCACCTGCGACTACGCGACCATGGCCGGATGGTTCGTGTTCCAGGACACCAACGGCAACTGGCAGCACGACAACGGC
>JAFEDW010000488.1 GCA_018241455.1 Pseudomonadota bacterium
AAGCGCCGCCTGCTGGGGAACGATACGCGCACGCTGCCGATTCGCTGCACGGTGAATGAAGACGATACTTTTTCAACTTACGCACAGCGCATACGCGACCGGTTCTTCGCCGCCTACGACAACCAATGGATGGCGTTGCCCGACCTCAGTCGCGCGCTGGGGCTGAAGTACGATCCCGCGCGCGGCAGCTGTGTCGCCGTTGCGTTCGGTTTTGACGCGGGATTCGAGCAACCCCATTTCAGCTACGGACACCTGCGCGCGACGCATTTCTTCAATCCGCGCCTCTGCGAGGAATTCGAGCTGCAAATCAACGCCGTCGTCGAGCACGGCACGCTGGTGCTCGAGTGCGCCTACAACGACAGCCTGTTCGAACCGGTGCAGATCCATCGCCGGCTGGAGCAGTTCGAGTGCCTGATGCGCTCGATTGGCGAGCACGCGGGGCGCAAGGTGCTGGAGCTGGCATTGGTGCCGCCGGTACAGGTCGAGCAGATGGACCGCGCGCTGAACCACACGCAGATGCCGTTCGAGCGCGCGCTGTGCGTGGACCAGATGGTGGAACGCAGCGTGCGGCGCACGCCTGACAAGGTCGCGGTCGAGTGGAACGACGTGCAGCGTAGCTACCGCGCGCTGTGGGAACGTTCCGGCGAAGTGGCGCGGGCGCTGGTCGACGCGGGCGCGGGCCCGCAATCGCTGGTCGGCGTGATGCTCGAGCGCTCGGCGGATCTCGTCGCCGTGTTGCTGGGCGTGTGGCGCGCCGGCGGTGCGTTCGTTCCGCTCGACCCCGCGTATCCGGAAGAGCGGCTCGACTACATGATCGAGCATTCGGGCATGAAGCTGATCCTGACCGACCGGCCGCTCGCGGTCGACAAGTTCAGTGCGCGACCGCGCTGCATCGACGTGGCGGGCATTGCTTCCGGCGGCGGTGATTTTCCGGAGCTCAAGCGGCGCGACTCGGAGGACCTGGCCTACGTGATCTACACGTCCGGGTCGACCGGCAAACCCAAGGGCGTGCAGGTGCCGCACCGTTCGCTGAACAATTTCCTGACCACGATGCAGTCCCAGCTGCCCGGCTTCACGCCCGACAAGCGCCTGCTCGCGGTGACGACGCTGTCCTTCGACATCGCCGAGCTCGAACTGTGGCTGCCGCTGGTCAGCGGCGCGACGACGGTGATCGCCGATCGTGCGACCGTCGTCGACGGACCGGCGCTGGCGCAGGCGCTGGTCGACCATCGCATCAACGTGCTGCAGGCCACGCCCTCGACCTGGCGCCTGCTGTTGATGTCCGGCTGGCCGGGCGATCCGGCGCTGACCGGACTGTGTGGTGGCGAAGCGCTGCCCCCCGATCTCGCCGACTCGCTGCGCGCGCGTATCGGCGCGTTGTGGAACATG
>JAFEDW010000489.1 GCA_018241455.1 Pseudomonadota bacterium
TGCAGCTCGAATTCCTCGCAGAGGCGCGGATTGAAGAAATGCGTCGCGCGCAGGTGTCCGTAGCTGAAATGGGGTTGTTCGAATCCCGCGTCGAATCCGAACGCGACGGCGACACAGCCGCCGCGTGCGGGATCGTACTTCAGCCCCAGCGCGCGACCGAGGTCGGGCAACGATATCCATTGGTTGTCGTAGGCGGCGAAGAACCGGTCACGGACGCGCTGCGCATAGGTCGCAAAAGTATCGTCGTCATTCACCGTGCAGCGAATCGGCAGCGTGCGCGTATCGTTCCCCAGCAGGCGGCGCTTGCCCGCCGCGAGCTGGCCCGGCGTCGGCACGCCGACGATGAAGTCGCGTTGGCCGGACAGCCTTGCAACGTACAGCGTGAATGCCGACAGCAGCGTCACGAACGGGCTGAGCCCTGCGCGCGCGCCGGCGGCCTTGACCAGTTCATAGACGCCCGCGTCGACCTTGTAGTCCTCGCGCCGCGACTCGTAGCGGCGCACATGCGGCCGCGGCCGGTCGGTCGCCAGGTCGAGCACCGGCACGCCATCGGCAAACACCTTTTTCCAATGGCCGGCCAGCGCGGCAGCGCCTCGTTCGCGCGCGATCGTCTCGAGCTGCGACTCCGTCAGCGAGTCGGCGGGCGGCAGGCTCGTTTCACTGCGGCCGGCGACGAGGTCGCCATACAGCACCGGCAGCTCCGTCATGATGATGTTCAGCGACCAGCCGTCGACCACCGCGGCGTGGCAGTTGAAGGCCAGCGCTTGTCCTTCGGGGCCGCGATCGAACAGCGTGGCGCGAAACAGCGGGCCTTCCGTCAGGTCGAAGGCGTGCGCCATCTCGGCGCGGATGCACTGGTCGTAGTGCGCCTGGCGCTGCTCGGCGCTGTCGCCCGCGAGGTGGACGATCGGCAGTTCGAACGGGATGCGCTCGCGGATGCATAGTTCGCGGCCGTCGGCGCTGAAATGGCTGCGCAGCGACGCGTGGCGCCGCAGCAGGTTGAGCAGCGCCGAATACAGGATGTCGGGGTCCGGGCTCTCGGGGAACAGGATCGAAATGCACTGGTTGCAGGCCAGCGACAGCGCCGGATCCAGCATCGCGTTGGCAAAGGTCGCCTGTTGCGCGCGGCTGCTGGCGATGCGCCGCTCGACGCCGAACAACTGTGCGGGGACAAGCGTCGCGTGGCCGGTACTCATCGGGGAACAGCCTCGACGCGGGCCCGGCTAGCGTTCGATGAGTTCGTAGCGACGGCTGGCCGCGTCGTAGGAAACCCACTGCTGCCCGTTGCCGGCATTCGCGCGGAAGGCGTCAGCGGCCGGCGGCTGCGCACGCTTGCCGCGCAGCAACGGGGCCTGGCGGTTGCCCGCGCCACTCGCGGCAGCCGGGGC
>JAFEDW010000048.1 GCA_018241455.1 Pseudomonadota bacterium
CTGCAATGCGTGTGCGGCGACGAAGTGCTGTGCAGCAGCGACCGCCAGCACACGCAGTGGCAGCTGCGCGAGATCTGCGCCCGCCGCAGCGCGCTCTACCGTAGCAATGCGCGCGGACTTGCCGAGCTGGTCGCCGCCAACCTGACGCTGCTGGTCGTGGTCGTGGCGCCGCGCCCCGAGCCGGACCTGTTCCTGGTCGATCGCTACCTCGCGGCCGCCGCCAGCGCCGGCATCGGCGCGCTGCTGCTGGCGAACAAGGCCGACCAGGAATTCGACGCCGCATCGCGCGCCGAAATCGATGCGCTCGAACGTGGCGGTTGCACGGTCCTGCATTGCAGTGCGCGCAGCGGCACGGGGCTCGACGCGCTGCGCGAACGGCTGCGCGGCGAAACCGTCATGCTGGTCGGGCAGTCCGGCGTGGGCAAGTCCTCGCTGCTGCGCCAGCTGGTGCCCGGCGCGGAGGCCGTTGTCGGCGAGTTGCTGAAGGGTGAAGAAGGCCGGCACACCACCAGCGCGGCGCAATTGTATGCGCTGCCGGGCGGCGGCGCGCTGATCGACTCGCCCGGCGTGCGCGACTTCGCGCCCGCGCCGGACATGCTCGACGCCGGCACGCTGGGATTCGCCGACGTGGCCGCGCTCGCGCCCCGGTGCCGCTTCGTCGACTGCCGCCACATGCAGGAACCGGATTGCGCGGTACGCGCCGCCGTGGCGGCCGGCGCGTTGGGTGCGCGCCGCTACGAGAGCTACCGGCGGCTGCGGCGATTGCGCGAGCAGTTGCTGGAACGTCGGCCCCACGCGCAGCGCCGGCCGCGCGCCTGACTCGCCACGGGCGCCGATTTCGCTGGCGCCAAACGCTGCTAGAACGATTGCCGGCCGGCCAGCGCGTGCGCCAGCGTGCCGCCGTCGATGTATTCGAGCTCGCCGCCGACCGGCACGCCGTGCGCGATGCGGCTGGCGCGCACGCCGCGCTGCTGCACGAGCTGCGACAGGAAATGCGCGGTGGCCTCGCCCTCGACGGTCGAATTCGTCGCCAGGATCACCTCGCGGATGCCACCCGCGGCCAACAGCGCCTCGAACTCGGTGCTACCGAGCTGCTCAGGCCCAATGCCATCCAGCGGCGAGAGATGCCCCATCAACACGAAATAACGGCCGCGGTATCCGCCGGATTGTTCGATCGCAACGACGTCGGCCGGCGATTCGACCACGCACAGCAGCGAGGCGTCGCGCTGCGGGTTGGCGCAGGTATCGCACAGCTCGGACTCGGTCAGCATGCGGCACTGCCGGCAGCGACCGACGCGTTCGATCGCCCGCTCGAGCGAAGCGGCCAGCGCCTGCGCCGCGGGACGCGCATCCTGCAGCAGGTGGAAGGCCATGCGTTGCGCGCTCTTCGGGCCGATGCCCGGCAGCGCGCGCAACGCATCGATCAGGGCGGCAAGAGCGGGCGAATGCTGCATCAGAAAGGCAGCTTCATGCCGGGGGGCAGTTTCAGTCCGCCCATCAGGCTGGCCATCTTCGCCTGGCTGGCCGCCTCGAGCTTGTGCGTGGCGTCGTTCAGCGCCGCGGCCAGCAGGTCTTCGAGCATCTCGCGGTCGTCGAAGGCCGCGGGCTCGATCTGTACGCGGCGCGCCTCGTGACGGCCATTGATCGTGACCTTGACCATGCCGCCGCCGGATTCGCCGGTCACCTCGAGCTGCGCGATCTCGGCCTGCGCACGCTGCATGTTGGCCTGCAGCGCCTGCGCCTGCTTCATCATGTTGCCGATGCCACCGCTCATGCCTGGAACTCCTCGTGTAATCGACTGCCATTGCCGCCGTTCATGCAGGACGCCGCGCGCGCACCGAATCGGGATTGACCGTGGCGCCGAAGCGCTCCTGCAGCGCGCGCACGGTCGGATCGACCGCCAATGCCGCCCGCGCCGCTGCCAGCGCTTCCTGCGTCGCACGCTCGCCGGCCTGCGCCGGCGTCTCGGCGGCCACCTGGCCGGCGCTGATTTCGATGCGCAGCGGCTCGCCGAAGTGGCGGCCCAACGCCTGCGCCAATTTTTCCTCGCGGGCGCGCGTGCGCGCGGCGGCGTTGTGCGCATCGAGCGTCAGCCGTAGCAGGCCGGGCTCGCGCCCGACCAGCGTGCAGTTGTTCGCGAGCATGCGCGTCGGCCCGTCGAGTTCTATCGCGGCCAGCATGGCGGCCCAGTCGGTCGCGGCCGCGGCGGTGATGGCGGTAGCGGTCCCGCTCGCGCCGGCCGTGGTGTTCGCGCCGCGGCCCGCAGCGGCGGCGGGCGCCGCCGATGTGCCAGGCACCACGGCCGGCACCGGCGCCGCAGCACGCGACTGCCCGCCCTGCTCCGGACGGAATGCCAGCATGCGGATCAGCGTCATGCGGAAACCGGTGTGCGGGTCGGGCGCCAGCGCCAGGTCGCGGCGGCCCATGATCGCGGTCTGGTAATAGAGCTGCACGTCCTCGGCGTTCATGCGTGCGGCGAGATCGCCGATCAGTGCCGGCGAATAGAGTTCATCGCCGGCGTATCCCGGCACGAACTGCTGCAGCGCGACGCGCTCGAACAGCGCGGCCAGTTGATCGAGCATCTGGCCGTAGTCCGGACCGAAATCCGCGAGCTCGGCCGCCGCGGCCAGCAGCGCTGGCGCCTCGCCCGCGGCGAGTGCCGCCGCGATGCGCTCGACGTGATCACGCGCCACGGTGCCCAGCATGGCGCGCGCTTCCGCCTCGCGCGCGGCGCCGTTGCCGAAGGCCAGCAGCTGGTCGAGCAGCGAGAGCGCGTCGCGCAGGCTCCCGTCGGCCGCTTGCGCGAGCAGTTGCAGCGCGGCCGCATCGTACGGCAGCTGCTCGGCCTCGAGGATATGCGCCAGGCGCGCGCTGATCAGCGGCACCGACAATCGCTTGAGGTTGAATTGCAGGCACCGCGACAGCACCGTCACCGGGAGCTTCTGCGGGTCGGTCGTCGCGAGCAGGAACTTGACGTGCGGCGGCGGTTCCTCCAGCGTCTTGAGCAACGCATTGAACGAATGCGCGCTCAACATGTGCACCTCGTCGATCAGGTAGATCTTGTAGCGACTGTGGGTCGGCGCGTACTGCACGTTGTCGAGCAGTTCGCGCGTGTCATCGACCTTGGTGCGCGACGCGGCGTCGACCTCGATCAGGTCGATGCTGCGGCCCGCCTCGATCTCGCGGCAGCTGCCACACTCGAGGCAGGGCGTGGCGCTGACGCCGCGTTCGCAGTTCAGGCACTTGGCGAGGATGCGCGCCACCGTGGTCTTGCCGACCCCGCGCGTGCCGGCGAACAGGAACGCGTGATGCACGCGGCCGCTGGCGAGCGCGTTGCTGAGCGACGCAAGCACGTGCTCCTGGCCGGTCATCTCGGCGAAGCTGCGCGGACGCCATTTGCGCGCCAGGGCTGTGTAGGCCATCAATCGCTCACCTGCGCCGGATGCGCGGCCGTGGAGGCAGCCCGCGCCGGCCGAACTTCGGCGCACAACGTGGCCGTTACCGCTGCTCCCTTCCGGGCCTGACGGGGTTGGCGGCTCGTCATCGCGAAGGAACCGGCGCGGACCACCATGGACTGGCGGAGAGGGTGGGATTCGAACCCACGAACACCCGTGAAGATGTTACTGGAATTCCAGTCCAGCGCCTTCGACCACTCGGCCACCTCTCCTATCCTATCAATAAATTACAACTACAACTTAAAGTAAAATATTGCGCGATCACGCAATCATTCTACCAACTGGCGCGTGCTCAGGTCTTGAAGCTTGGCGGCATCGAAAGACAGGGCTCGCCGGGCGAGCGCGGACGTTCAGGCTCGTTGAGCGGCGGCACCTTGATCGCGTTGCGCGTGTCGGGCGCGTCCAGGCCCGGCGGCACCTTGAGTGGCGGCATGTCCTTCGCCTCGCCGCCGACCGCGGGCTCGCGGCAACGCATCGAACGCTTGCCGTGGTGGAACCACGAACAGCCACTCGAGGACAACAGCAGCGCGGCGGCGAGCAACGCGGCCCAGTGCAGGGATCGGGATTTCATGCGCTGCGCACCTGCGTGACGGTCGCGGCGGCCAGCGCGGTGCGTAGCGCGGCGCGCACGCGCGGCTGCGCCGCGGCGCTGAGCCAGGTCAACGGCAGGCGGATTCCAGGTTTGATCATCTTCATTTCAGCCAGTGCCCATTTTACCGGTATCGGATTGGATTCCAGCGCCAACTCGCGGTGGAGCTGCGCCAACGAGGCGTCGATCTGCGCGGCCAGGTCGCGCTCACCACGCGAAGCCGCGCCGATCATGGCGGCCAGCGCAGCCGGCACGACGTTGGCCGTCACCGAAATGACGCCGTGCGCGCCGGCCAGCACGGCCGCACAGGCCGTGGCGTCGTCGCCCGACAGCACATCGAACCCCTGCGGCACGGCCCCGAGCAATTCACGCACACGCGCCGGATCACCCACCGCCTCTTTGATGCCGACGATGCGCGGGAGTTCAGCCAGCCTCGCCACCGTGGCGGGCAGCAGGTCGACGGCCGTGCGGCTCGGCACGTTGTACAGCAGCACGGGGCAGCTGGCGGCCGCGGCGATCGCGGCGAAATGCCGGTACAGGCCTTCCTGCGTGGGGCGGTTGTAGGCAGGCGTCGCGACCAGCAGCGCATCGAGACCCGCGCCGGCCAGCGCTTGTACGCGCGCGACGACCGCTGCGGTGGCGCTGCCGCCGACGCCGGCGATCAGTTTCATGCGGCCGGCGACCTGCCGGCGCGCATGCGCCAGCAGCGTGTCCTGGTCCGCATCGGTCAGCGTCACGGATTCCCCGGTGCTGCCGCCGACGACGACGCCGCTCGTGCCACTGTCGAGGTGCAGCTCGAGCAACCGTTCCCACGCCTCGAGGTCGAGGGTGCCGTCCTCGAGCATCGGCGTGACGATCGCGACCAGACTGCCTGAAAACATGTCGCCTCGTGTGCGGAAACGCGGCCTTCCAGACCTGCGCAGGGCGCGGGATGTTACGCATCCAGCCAAGGCGGAAGCAAGCCCCGGAAACCGGTACACTCCCGATCGTGAACGACCCCAGCGCTCCCGGCAAGCAACATCTGGCGGTATCCGCAATCGGCAGCGACCACACCGGCATGGTCCACGACCTGACGCGCGTGATCACCGATTGCGGCGGCAACATCGCCGAGAGCCGCATGGCCGCACTCGGCAACGAGTTCGCGATGCAGCTGCTGGTCACCGGCAACTGGCACGCGCTGGCGCGCATCGAATCGGAGCTGGGGCGCCTCGCCGACACCGACTCGCTGAGCGTGCACCTGCGCCGCACCGAAGCGCGCCCGGCGCGCAAGGAACTGGTGCCCTACTCGATCGATATCGTCAGCATCGACCAGGCGGGCATCGTCGCCGGGCTGTCGGGTTTCTTTGCGGCCCGCAACATCGACATCTGCGAAGCGGCCACGCGCAGCTACCCGGCGGCGCATACCGGCGCGCAGATGTTCGGGGTGCAGATGACCATCAACGTGCCCGCGCGACTGCACGTGGCGCAGCTGCGCGAGGAATTCATGGACTATTGCGACTCGATGAACCTTGACGCGATCCTCGAGCCGGTCAAGTCATGAGTACCGTTGCAGTCGGCCGCATCGTTCCTGATTTTTCACTGCCCGCCACGGGCGGGACGCCGTTCCGCCTGCGCGATGCGCGCGGCGCGGCGCTGGTGCTGTATTTCTATCCGCGCGACAGCACGCCGGGCTGTACGCTCGAGGGGCAGGATTTCCAGCGCCTGCTGCCGGCCTTCAGGCGCGCCGGCGCGCAGGTCTGCGGCATTTCGCGCGACAGCATGGCGGCGCACGAGAAGTTCTGCGCCGCCCAAGGCTTCAAGTTCCCGCTGCTGGTCGATGCCGACGGCGAGGCCTGCAAGCTGTTCGACGTCATCCACGAGAAGAACATGTATGGGCGCAAGGTGCTGGGCATCGTGCGCAGCACCTTCCTGATCGACGCGGCCGGGAAACTCAGGCGCGAGTGGCGCAAGGTCAAGGTCGAGGGCCACGCGGCCGAGGTGCTGGAGGCAGCGAAGGCACTGTGAAAGCGCGCTCGCGGCGACTGTTCGTGCTCGACACCAACGTGCTGATGCACGACCCGACCGCCATCTTCCGTTTCGCCGAGCATGACATCTACCTGCCGATGGTCGTGCTCGAGGAACTCGACGCCAACAAGAAGGGCCTGTCGGAAGCCTCACGCAATACGCGGCAGGCCAGCCGCTTCCTCGACGACATCATCCGCGGGGTCACGAAGGCGCAGATCGATGCGGGCCTGCCGATCCCGTCGGCGCGCACTGACAACCACGGCAAGCAGCCGCCAGCCGGGCGCCTGTTCTTCCAGACGCGGAGCCTGGGCAGCGGCCTGCCCGACAACCTGCCGGGACACGGCGCCGACAACCTGATCCTCGGCCAGACGCTCGCGCTCCAGCAGGAACATCAGCAGACGCGCGTCGTGCTGGTGTCGAAGGACATCAACCTGCGCATCAAGGCGGCCGTGGTCGGCATACACGCCGAGGACTACTACAGCGACAAGACCATCGAGGACGCCGACGTGCTGTACACCGGCAGCGCACGGCTGCCGGCCGATTTCTGGGAGCAGCACGGCCGCGACATGCGCTCGTGGAAGGAGGCCGACCGCACCTGGTACGAACTGTCCGGGCCGGCGGTGGCCGACTGGCACGTCAATGAATTCGTCTACGAGGACGGCGCGGCCGGCATCGAGGCGCTGGTGCGACGCATGCACAACGGCGCGGCTACGCTCGAACTGGTGCGCGATTTCCGCAGCGACCGGCACAGCGTGTGGGGGGTCACGGCGCGCAACCGCGAGCAGAACTTCGCGCTCAACCTGCTGATGGATCCGGAGATCGACTGCGTGACGATCCTGGGCCCCGCCGGCACCGGCAAGACGCTGCTGGCGCTGGCCGCGGGGCTGCTGCAGACGCTGGAGCGCAACCGCTACGCCGAGATCATCATGACGCGCGTGACGATCCCGCTCGGCGAGGACATCGGTTTCCTGCCCGGCACCGAAGAGGAAAAAATGGAACCGTGGATGGGCGCGTTGATGGACAACCTCGAGGTGCTGACGCGCAGCGAAGAAGGCGGCGCGTGGGGGCGCGCGGCCACCAACGACCTGCTGCGCAACCGCATCAAGATCCGTTCGATGAATTTCATGCGCGGCCGCACCTTCCTCAACCGCTTCATCATCGTCGACGAAGCGCAGAACCTGACGCCGAAGCAGATGAAGGCACTGATCACGCGCGCCGGCCCGGGCAGCAAGCTGGTGGCGCTCGGCAACATCGCGCAGATCGACACGCCCTACCTGACGGAAACCACTTCGGGCCTGACCTATGTCGTCAACCGCTTCCGCGGCTGGCAGCACGCCGGGCACATCACGCTGTTGCGCGGCGAGCGCTCACGGCTCGCCGATTTTGCTTCCGAACAGCTGTGAACCGGAACCCCGCGGCTTCGCGCCGGTCGAATCGCTGATGTCACCCCCAGGCCAGCCCATGCGGCGATCGCTGCACCCGTTCTACGCCGCACTGGCGGGGCTGCTGCTGTCCGTGGTGGGCGTGACGGCCGCCGCGGCCGGTGATACCGGCGCCGTGGCCAGCCAGTTGCCCGACATGGGCTCGCCCGAAAATGCGATCCTCAGCAAGAGCGACGAATACCAGATCGGCCTGATGGCGATGCGCGAATTGCGCGGCCAGGACCTGATCCTCGAGGATCCCGAGCTCACCGACTACATCCAGCAGCTCGGCTCGAAGCTCGCGGCGCAGGCGCGCGACGACGACCAGAATTTCCAATATTTCATCATCCGCTCGAACGAGATCAACGCGTTTGCGACCTACGGCGGCTTCATCTGCGTCAATTCCGGATTGGTGCTGCTGACCGAAACCGAATCCGACCTCGCCGGCGTGCTGGCGCACGAGACCGCGCACGTGCGCCAGCGCCATATTGCCCGCTCGATCCTGGCGCAGAGCCGCATGTCGCTCGGCACGACCGCCGCGATGCTCGCCGCCGTGCTGATCGGTGCGGCCAGCGGCGCCGGTGGCCAGGCGATGGAGGGCGCGATCGCGATGAGCCAGGGCGTCGCGCTGCAGCAGAGCATGAATTTCACGCGCGGCGAGGAAGAGGAAGCCGACCGCGTCGGCATCGGCCTGCTGGCCGGAGCCGGCTTCAACACGATGGCGATGGCCAACTTCTTCGAGGCAATGGGCCGGCGCGAGGGCATCGACGAGATTGCCGGGCCGCTCGACATGCTGCGCAACCACCCGGTGACGCGCGATCGCATCGCCGAGGCGCGCGAACGCGCGGCGCAGTACGCGAAGGACCCGGTGCACGAATCGATCATGTTCCAGTGGATGCGCGAACGCCTGCGCGTGCTGGTGGCGCCGGCCGACAGGGACATGACGGTGTACTACGCGCGCATGCGCGAACGCCGGCCGCTGACCGATCCGGAACGCTACGGCGAGGCGCTCGCGCAGACGCGCAACAACCAGGCCGCGGCCGCCGCCGTGACGCTGCGCGAACTCGTCGACAAATACCCGCAGATCACCGCGTTGTACGGCGCGCTCGGCCAGGCGCTGCAGGCCGACCACCAGTCGGCCGAGGCGCTGGCGCTGTTCGCGCGGGCAATGGCGCTGTTCCCGCGCAACGTGCCGCTGTCGGTGCGCTATGCCGATACGTTGATGCAGAACGGGCGCGCCAAGCAGGCGCACGAGCTGCTGCTCGACGTGTTCAACAACACGCAGCCGACGCCCGAGCAGATCCGGCTGACTGCGCTCGCCGCCAGCGCCGCCGGCGACACCGGCGATGCGTCGTACTACATGTCCGAATTCGACATCAGCAACGGCGACCTGGCGCTCGCCAACCAGCAACTGGAACTCGCGCTGGCCTCGCCCAACCTCACCTCGGTGCAGCGCCAGCGCTTCCGCGCACGCCTCGACGAGATCCGCGAATGGATGCGCGAGCAGCGCCAGTCGCGCACCGCCGCGCAGTGACGCACGCGATGGGCTTTGTCTCGCCGCGCCGCGGCCACCGCTGCTAGAATTCGCGGATGAAATTCCGATCCATCGGCGCGGCCTGCGCCGCAGTGTTCGCCCTGGGCCTGGCTGGCTGCGCGAGCGTGCCGGGCGCCAAGCACGACCCGCGTGATCCCTTCGAGCGCTTCAATCGCGGCGTGTACCGCTTCAATACGGCCGCCGACCACGCGGTGTTGCGGCCCGCCGCGCGGGCGTGGAAGGCGGCGGTACCGGCGCCAGTGCGGCGGGGCCTCGGCAATTTCATCGGCAACCTCGAATACCCGGTGACGATCCTCAACGACCTGTTGCAGGGCAAGCTGCGCCAGGGGGCGGACGATTTCTCCCGCCTGCTCGTCAACAGCATCGCGGGTCTCGGTTTCTTCGATCCGGCGACCTCCGCCGGACTCGAACGGCACGACGAGGATTTCGGCCAGACGCTCGGCAAGTGGGGCATGCCGGCCGGGCCTTACCTGATGCTGCCCTTGCTGGGCCCGTCGAGCCTGCGCGATGCACCCGCCAAGCTGGCCGACGAGTACAGCGACGGCCGGCATTATCTCAAGGATCCGTATTTGCGCTGGGGACTGTGGGCCGCAGACAAGGTTGAATTCCGGGCCGGACTGCTCGACACCGACGCGGTGCTCGAGCGCACCTACGACCCGTACGCGTTCGTGCGCAACGCCTGGCTGCAGCGCCGGGAATACCAGGTGCGCGACGGCGCGGTCGACGAATCGGACTTCGACCCGGGCGCCGATGCGCCAATTGATGCACCGACCGATACGCCCGCTGACAAGCCGGTCGGGGCTCCAACCGATTCGCCGGCGCCTACCGCCCCGCCAGCAGATCCTCCACGTCGCTGACGCGCGCCAGCGCCAGCAGCGCCGCTGGCAGCGCCGTGAATTTCATTTCACGGTGGGCGCCCTTGGCCCACGCCAGCCAGTCCACCAGCAGCGCCAGGCCGCCGCTGTCGGCGCGCTCCACCTTGCTCATCTCCACGACAATCGCACCGCTCGCCTTGCCAAAGGCTGCGCGCCCCTGCTCGCGCAGACCGGCCACGGTGGCCAGCGTCAACGCGCCCTGCAGCGTGTAGTGGCCGTCAGCCGGCCCACGCTGCAAGCCCGGGGTTGGCTCCGCCCCCGCCACGCTCATTTGCTGTTGCCCGTCTGCTTTTCGAGCCGGTCGATCAGCGCGTCGACGCCGTGCGCGTCGATCTCGGCGCCAAAATCATCGCGAAAGCTCTTCACGTAGCTGATGCCTTCGATGACGACGTCCCAGGCCATCCAGCCGCGGGCCGTGTGGTGCAGGCTGTAGTTCACTGCCACGACCGTGCCGTCGTTCTTGCGCACCTGCGTGCGCACCGTCGCGTTCGGCGACGCGGCATCGCCCTTGTACGGGATGACCTTGAGTCGGTCGCTGGTGAAATCGAGCAACGCGGTGCCGTAGTTGTCGAGCAGCGAATGGTAGAAGGCGTTCACGAAGCGCTGGCGCTGCTCGGGTGTTGCGCTGTTCCAGTGCCGCCCGAGCACCAGCCGCGCGGAATAGTCGGTATCGAAATGCGGCAGCAGGATGCGGTCGACCAGGCCGTCGATCTTCGCCGGATCGCGGCGGTACTCGTCGCGATGCGCGTCGAGCTCGCGCAGCATCGCCTGCGCAGCCGTTTCGATCAGCTGGCCGGGATCGGAATCGTCGACGGCCACCGGTGCGGCGGCGGCCGGTGTCGCGATGGCCGCAGCCGACGCGCCGCCGGCAGCAGCGGCGGCGAGCACCACGGCGAGCAGCGCCGAAATGGCGTGCGGCATGAAAAGGAATCGCGTTCGATTACGGCTTGGCATCGCCATCCTTCTTGCCGGCGATGCCGGCAAACAGCTTATTGACCAGATTTTCCAGCACCAGCGCCGATTG
>JAFEDW010000490.1 GCA_018241455.1 Pseudomonadota bacterium
CCGAAGATTTCCTCGCGCGCCACGCGCGTACCCGGCGCAACGCGATCGAGAATCGTCGCCTCGACGTAGTTGCCACCGCTTTCCGCCAGCGCCTGCCGGCCGCCGAGCGCCAGCTCCGCGCCCTCGGCAATGCCGGTGTCAATGTAGCCGAGCACGCGCCGCATGTGCTTGGGGTCTATCAGCGCGCCCATCTTCGTCGCCGGATCGAGCGGGAAGCCCAACGTGATCGTCGCCGCGACGCGCTTCACTTCGGCAAGCAACTCACGCTTGATGCCGGCCTCGCAGATCAGGCGCGACCCGGCGTTGCAGGACTCGCCCTGGTTGTAGAAGATCGCCCAGGCTATATCGCTCGCAGCCAGTTCGAGGTCCGCATCGCGCAGCACGATCTGCGGGCTCTTGCCGCCCAATTCCAGCGCGACGCGCTTAAGGTTCGACTCGCCGGCGTAGCGCAGCATCAGCTTGCCCACTTCCGTCGATCCGGTGAAGGTCACCATGTCGACATCATCGTGCAGGGCCAGCGCCTTGCCCGCTTCCTCGCCATAGCCCGGTACGATGTTCAACACGCCGGGGGGAATGCCGGCCTGCATCGCCAGCTCGCCAAGTCGAATCGCGCCGTAGGGCGATTGCTCGGCCGGCTTCAGCACGACCGAGTTGCCGGCCAGCAGTGCGGGTCCCAGCTTCCACGCGGCGATGATCAGCGGATAGTTCCACGGGATGATCGCGGCGATGACGCCGAGCGGCTCGCGCCGGATCAGTGCCAGGTCCTTGGGGCCCGTCGGCGCGATCTCATCGTAGAGCTTGTCGGCGAATTCGGCGTAGTAGGCGATGCAATTCGCGGTCGCCGGAACGTCTGATTCCAGCGCATCGCCGATCGGTTTGCCGACATTGAGCGTCTCGAGCAGCGCGAGGTTCGCGAGGTCGGCGCGGATCAGCTCCGCGAACCGCAGCAACACGCGCTTGCGCTCGGGCGGCTCCATGTGGCGCCAATGCCCCTGCTCGAAACTCGACCGGGCCGCGGCCACCGCGGCATCGACATCCGCGCGATCGCAGCGTGCGACAGCGCCCAGCACGCGCCCATCCATCGGGCTGATGGAATCGAACGTGCGGCCGTCCGTGGCGTTGAGGAAATGACCGCCGATGAGCGCGCGTCCTTCCAGCCGGATTGTTCGCGCCATCGATTCCCAGTCGGCGCGGCTTCTCGTTGCGGTTTCGGTGGCCATCGGAATCATTCTCCAGCGGGGGTGCCCGGCATGGTGCCGATAAATGTCATGCGCGTATCGAAAAATGTCATGGAATCATTGCACTATGGAGTCATATCGCGGGTCGCGCGCGCACGATACTATGGAGCACCATGAGCAAACCCGCCATAGGCCGCCGCTGG
>JAFEDW010000491.1 GCA_018241455.1 Pseudomonadota bacterium
TGATGATGTTCGTCATCGCCTCCTGTGCAATGCGAAAGATCGCGATCGAGGCGACGCCGCTGATCGACAGCTCTTCGTCGGGCATCGAGTCAGTGCATTTCAGGCCAGCGCGCCCGCAGGACTCCTGCAGTTGCCAGCGTAGCGCGGCGTACAGACCCATGTTGTCGAGCAGCGTCGGGCGCAACTGCTCGACGACGCGCCGCTTCAGGTCGACGCCGGCATCCAGCGCGCCGAGCACGCGTTCCCAGCGAAGGCGGCTGTCGGCGTCTTCGGCGGCCACCCTGCGGCGCAGCCAGGTCAGGTCCATCTTGGCGGCGACCAGCAGTCCGCCCAGCTCATCGTGCAACTCGCGCGCCAGTTCGCCCTTCTCCTGCTCCCGCACTTGCTGCAGGTGACTGGACAGCGCCGAAAGGTCGGCGGTGCGCGCGACGACCAGCGATTCGAGCTCATTCTTCTCGTGCAGCAGTCGCTGCGCGTCCGCCACCCGCCGGCTGATATTGCGGCTGATCAACAGACCCGCCAGCAACACAAGCGCCGCGTCGAGCGTCAGGCCGCCGATCGTGATGATGCGGGTCAGCAGCAGGTCGCGCCGCTGCGCGTCGATCAGGGTCGGCACGACGCTGGCCTCGAGGTGGCGCAACTCCTCGACGGAATCGCGAATCTGCACCATGGTGCGGGTGCTGACGCGCGTGCGGATGAACTCCGCCGCCGCGTCGCGGCTCTTTTCCTGCTGCAACTTGATGGCGATCGCCAGCTCGCTGAAGCGATCGGCCATCAGCACATCGATGGTCGCGAGCTGCTGGAGCACCTGCGGGTTGCCCTGCTGGTAGGCGGCGCGCAAGGCGTTGAACAGCGGCTCGCGCTGCGCGAGCGCCTCGCGGTACGGTTGGAGGAACGCGTCCTCGCCGGTCAGCAGGTAATCGCGCTGGCTGTTCTCGGCATCGACCACCCGCTGCATCAGGTTGGACAGCAGCGTCTCGCGCTGCAACAGCGACTGTACGCGCTGCGTGCTCTGCGCAAGTCGGCGCTGCGCCGCATCGTGGATATAGAAGGTGCCGCCCAACAGGGCGAGCGCGAGCAGGATCGGCACCAATACATAGCGGCGGTTGAAACCCAGCATGCGCCAAGCGTCCTCGAAGCATAGTTACCCGGCCTGCGCCAGCAGCATTGCTACTGCGGCTCGCCGCCCCTGGAACCCCGATCTTGCTTCGAATCGCCGCTCCCGGTCAAAGCGCGGCCATCGAGCAAGCGGGTCCACTCTTGCACCAGCCGCTCGGCCTCGGCCGCCGACATCCCATAGGCCTGCTGGATGCCGTCGCCGAGCTTCTCCAGCCTGCCGTCGACGATGCCCAGGTCATCGTCCGTGGGCTTGCCCAACC
>JAFEDW010000492.1 GCA_018241455.1 Pseudomonadota bacterium
GGCAGCCAACGGAATTTCGACAAGCCCGTCACGGTGGCCGACGTCGCGCTGAGCATCGGCGCGGGGCTGGCGCGCGCGGCGCTCGCCGGCAAGGTCAACGGCAAGCTGGTCGACACGAGCTTCCGCATCGAGCGCGACGCCACGCTCGCGATCGTCACCGATCGGGATCCGGAAGGGCTCGAGGTCATCCGCCACTCGACCGCGCACCTGCTCGCGCAGGCGGTGCAGCAGCTCTTCCCGAACGCGCAGGTCACGATCGGCCCGGTCATCGAGGACGGTTTCTACTACGACTTCTCCTGCAAGACGCCGTTCACGACCGAAGACCTCGCGCGCATCGAGGCCAGGATGACCGAGCTGGCGAAGGCCGACCAGCCGGTGCATCGGCGCGAGCTGCCGCGCGATGACGCGGTCAAGCTGTTCCTCGACAAGGGCGAACGCTATAAGGCCGAGATCATCCAGAGCATTCCCGCGGGCGAATCCATCAGCCTGTACGGCCAGGGCGACTGGGAAGACCTGTGCCGCGGCCCGCACGTCCCCTCGACCGGCAAATTGAAGGCCTTCAAGCTGATGAAGGTTGCCGGCGCCTACTGGCGCGGCGATTCACGCAACGAGATGCTGCAGCGGATCTATGGCACCGCGTGGCCAGACCAGAAGCAGCTCGATGCCTACCTGCATCGGCTCGAGGAAGCGGAGAAGCGCGACCACCGCCGCATCGGCCGCGAGCTCGACCTGTTCCACATGCAGGAGGAAGCGCCGGGCGCAGTGTTCTGGCATCCGAAGGGCTGGCGCATCTTCCAGCGGCTCATCGCCTACATGCGCGTGAAGCAGGAGGCGGCAGGCTTCACCGAAGTGAACGGCCCCGAGCTGATGGACCGGAGCCTGTGGGAAGCCTCGGGCCACTGGCAGCAGTTCGGCGAGAACATGTACACCACGCAGACGCCGGACGAGCGCGTCTACGCGATCAAGCCGATGAACTGCCCCGGCCACGTGCAGATCTTCAAGCAGGGCATCCGCAGCTATCGTGACCTGCCGATCCGCTTCGCCGAGTTCGGCAAGGTGCATCGCTACGAACCCTCGGGCGCGCTGCACGGCCTGATGCGCGTGCGCGCCTTCACGCAGGACGACGCGCACATCTTCATCGCGCCCGACCAGATCACGGCCGAATCGGTGCTCAGCACGCAACTGATCCTCAGCATCTACCGCGACTTCGGCTTCGATGACGTGCGCATCAAGTTCTCCGACCGGCCGCCCAAGCGCGTCGGCGACGATGCGGTCTGGGACCAGGCGGAGGCTGCGCTCAAGCAGGCGGCCGAAGCCGCCGGCATCGAGTACACGCTGAACCCGGGCGAGGGCGCTTTCTACGGGCCGAAGC
>JAFEDW010000493.1 GCA_018241455.1 Pseudomonadota bacterium
GCATCGCGTGCCGCGCGGTCGGCAGCGCGCACGCGCACCTTAATCAGTTCGTGGTCGCGCAGCGCCTGCGCGGTCTCGGCCACGACATTGTCGGTCAGTCCCTTGTTGCCCAGCATGACCACGGGCTTGAGCGCGTGGGCCTTGCCGCGCAGGAACCGCAGTTGTCTTTCGGTCAGCGCCCTGGTTGCCATGTGGCGCATTATCCATGACCCGCCGCTCGCAAAGCAGCAGCCGCTGGCTGGCGGAGCACTTTTCCGACCCGTATGTGAAGCGGGCCCAGGCGGAGGGCTGGCGTTCGCGCGCGGTGTTCAAGCTCGAAGAAGCCGACAAGAAAGAGCACCTGCTGCGCCGCGGGCAGGTCGTGCTCGACCTCGGCGCCGCGCCCGGCGCCTGGAGCCAGTATGCGCGCGCCAAGGTGGGGCCCGCGGGCAAGGTGATCGCCAGCGACATCCTTCCGATCGAACACCTGCCTGGCGTGGAATTCGTACAGGGCGATTTCCGCGAACAGCCGGTCGTCGACCGGTTGCTCGCGCTGGCCGGCGAGCGCGGTGTCGACGTGCTGCTGTCCGACATGGCACCGAACCTGAGCGGCATGGACGTCATCGACCAGCCCCGGGCCATGTACCTCGCCGAGCTGGCGCTCGACATGGCGGCCAAGGTGTTGAAACCCGGCGGGGGTGCCCTCATCAAGGTGTTCCAGGGGGCCGGTTTCCAGGAACTTACCGCCGCCGCGCGCCGTCAATTCAAGGGCGTACGCTTCCTGAAGCCCGCCGCCTCCCGGGCCCGCAGTGCTGAGATCTACTTGCTGGCGAGCGGCCAGCGATTGGTGTAGCGTGATCGCAATGGAGTCAGTAACTTGAACGACACGACCAAGAACGTCCTGCTGTGGGCGGTCATCGCGCTGGTGCTGGTCGCGGTGCTGACCAAATTCATGCCGCCTGCGGCCAAGGTCGAGGAGATCACGTACTCCACGTTCCTGACGGAAGTGCACGAGGGCAAGGTCGACAAGGTCGTCCTGCAGGGCGATGAGATCTACGGCGACCGCAAGGACAAGTCCAAGTTCCAGGCCTACAACCCCGAGACCAACTACACGGCGCTGATCGGCGAGTTGAGCAAGGCCAACGTCGGCATCGAAGGCAAGCCGCCGCCGCAGCCGAGCTTCCTGACCCAGCTGCTGCTGTCGATGGCGCCGGCGCTGCTGCTGATACTGGTGTTCGTGTACATGCTGCGCCAGATGCAGGGCGCCGGCGGCGGGCGCGGGGCGATGAGCTTCGGCAAGAGCCGGGCGCGCCTGCTCGGCGAAGACCAGGTGAACGTCACCTTTGCCGACGTGGCCGGTGTCGACGAGGCCAAGCAGGAAGTGGGCGAGATC
>JAFEDW010000494.1 GCA_018241455.1 Pseudomonadota bacterium
TCGGAGAGCGGGCCGGCGAGCGCAGCGCGCCGCCATCGGGGCCGTGACCGGCGTGACGGCGTCCCCCGACCTGCGCGTGATAGTGCTGGCGGCGGGTGCGAGCACGCGCTTTGGATCGCCCAAGCAACTCGCCAAGGTCCGGGGCGTGCCGATGCTGGAGTTGATGCTAAGTCGCGCCCAGGCGCTGACTGACCAGGCCGTCAGTGTGGTGCTTGGCGCCAACGCCGCGCAGATCGCCCCGGCTTTGGCGCGCTCATCGGCCGCGGTAGTCATCAATCGCGACTGGGCGGAAGGCCTGGCTGCCTCGATCCGGGCGGGCATCGAACAATTGCCAGGCCATTGCGCCGGCGCATTGCTATTGCTGGCTGATCAGTGCGCTGTAACGAGCGCCGATCTGCGCCGGCTCGCCGACGTCTGGTTCCGCGATCAGCTGGCGATTGTGGCGGCGCAGTACGCGGGCGGTTGGGGAGTGCCGGCAATCTTCCCGCGCAGCAGCTTTCCGGCGCTGCTGGCGTTGCGCGGTGAGCACGGCGCCCGCGCCCTGCTGCGCAATGCCGCCGGACGTCGCGTCGGTGTGCCGATGCCCAACGCTGCGATCGACATCGATACCGTGCAGGAACTCCAGGCATTGACCCAATAGCGCGATGCCGGATCCGGCCATGCGCGCTTCGGACTCCGGGTGACCGCGCGCGCCACGCCGGGCTACGGATTGCCGTCGGCCCGCAATAGCAGTAGCTTTTAACGGATGACCATGCCCCAGGAGAACGCCACATGATCAAGCTCGTAGTCAACGGGAAGCCGGTGGAAGTCGACGCCGATCCGCAGATGCCGCTGTTGTGGGCGCTGCGCGACGTGCTGGGCATGACGGGTACCAAGTACGGCTGCGGCATGGCGCTGTGCGGCGCGTGCACGGTGCATCTCGACGGAGCGGCCGTGCGCAGTTGCACGACGCCGCTGTCGGCCGCGGCCGGGCGCAGCATCTCCACTATCGAGGCGCAGTCCGAAACGCACATTGGCAAGGCCGTGCAGCAGGCCTGGGTCGCCGAGAACGTGGCGCAGTGCGGCTATTGCCAGTCCGGCCAGATCATGAGCGCAGTGGCGTTGCTTGCCACGCACGCCAAGCCCACGGACGCGCAGATCGACGAGGCCATGGCCGGCAACATCTGCCGCTGCGGCACTTACCAGCGCATCCGCGCTGCCATTCACCGCGCCGCCGCGACGTTGGCCTGAGCCTTCCCGAGGAGACACACCCATGGCCGTGGAAAATCTGCACATTGTCAATGCAAGCCGGCGCGATCTGCTCAAGGGCGGCGCCGCGCTTACCCTGGCGTTCTGTCTGCCGTCGATGCGGGGCGCTGCCGCCGAGGGTGC
>JAFEDW010000495.1 GCA_018241455.1 Pseudomonadota bacterium
TCGTCGATGAAGGTGCGCGCGATACGCACGATGGTCGCGACTTCGGCCAGGCGGAACTTGGTGTTCTGGAAGTCGTACACGCTCTGGCCGAACGCCTTGCGCTCCTTCGTGTAGGCCAGCGTCGCGGCCAGCGCGCCCTCCATCGCCGCCACGCCGCACACGCCGATCAGGATGCGTTCGTAGGGCAGGTCGCTCATCAGCTGGTACATGCCCTTGCCTTCCTCGCCCCCCAGCAGGTTGGCCACTGGCACGCGGGCACCATCGAAGAACAACTCGGCGGTGTCCTGCGCATGCAGGCCCATCTTGTCGAGCACGCGACCGACGCGGTAGCCCTGCAGGCTGGCGGTCTCGACCATGAGCAGCGACACGCTCTTCGAGCCCGGCGCGGTATCGGTCTTCACCACCAGCGCGATCAGGTCGGCGAGGAAGCCGTTGCTGATGAATATCTTCGAACCGGTGACGACATAGTGATCGCCGTCGCGCACGGCGCGGGTGCGGATGCCCTTCATGTCGGAGCCGGCGCCGGGTTCAGTGATGCCGATCGCGCCGACCAGTTCGCCGCGCGCCATGCGCGGCAGCAGGCGTCGCTTCTGTTCCTCGGTACCGTGGTTGAGCAGGTAGTGGGCGGCGATGCTGTGCACACCCTGGCCGAAACCGCTCAGGCCGCGGCGATTGAGTTCCTCGTAGATGACTGCCTCATGGCGGAAATCGCCACCCGCTCCGCCGTACTCGGCCGGAACGTCGGTGCACAACAGGCCGAGTGAACCGGCGCGCCGCCAGATCTCCTTGTCGACATGGTGCTGGGCACGCCATCGGGCCTCGTGCGGCATCATCTCCGCCTCGGCGAACTTGGCCACCTCATCGCGCAGCGCCTGCAGTTCATCGTCCATCCAGGCCGGCCGAGGCTCGTTCATGTATCGGTTCCTCCAATCCTCGTCGGGCGTTCAGCGTTCGGCAAAGGCCGAAAAATTCCCGTACTGGCGCCCGAAATACAGCAGCGGCTCGCCTTCGCTGGTGCGTGCCGCTTCCACCAACCCGACCACGATGGCGTGGTCGCCGCTCATGAACACTTCGTGCGTGACGCATTCGATTTGCGCCAGCGCCGCCGGAATCAGCGGCACGCGCACCGATTGCCCGATGTCGAACGGCATCTGCGTGCCGCGTTCGCGACGCGGTTTGGCGAAGTGGCGTGCGATCTCGGTCTGCGCCGCATTCAGCAGGCTGACGCCGAACGACCGGCAGGTCACCATCGGGGCGTAGCTGGCCGTGTGACGCTGGATCGCATACATGACCAGCGGCGGCTCGAACGACAAAGTGACGAACGAGGAAATCGTCAGGCCCACGATGGCGTCGCTCTCCGGCTCAT
>JAFEDW010000496.1 GCA_018241455.1 Pseudomonadota bacterium
CCAGCAGCTCGAGCGTCGCGGGTTCGCCGAGCCGCTGGCGCAGCGCCGCCAGCAGGAAGCTCTGGCCGGTCAGCGTCTGCGCAATGCCATCATGCAGGTCTTCGGCGGTGCGCTGGCGCGCGCCATCCTCGGCCTGGTCGAGTTCGGCGGCGTACCAGCGCAAGCGCGCGCGTTCGCGCTTGAGCGCGGCGAGCAGCCGGCGCTGCTTGTGTTCGATGTTGCTGATGAACATGGCCGCGCCGCATACGGCCAGCATCGACAGCTGCGCGGTCACCATCGGGTTCTGCCATTCCTCGGTGCCCGGCACCGGGCGAAACGAACCGAAACCGTGCGCCGCGACGAATGCCACGGCCACGCCGACGGCCGGCACGGTAACGTAGACGGTACGGCGCGAGAAGCGCAGCGCGAGCCAGGAGATCGGGAACATCAGCAACATCAATGACGGCACGCGCGCCAGTTCGGACGAGGGCATGATGCCGCGCCATCCAAAGGCCACGACGATCATCAGCGCGATCGCGACGGCTTCCCAGGCGGCGCCCGGCGCGACTTCCGGGCTGTCGCGGCTCTCGCCGAGGATCAAGGCCAGCGCCGGCGCGAACAGCGAGATGCTGAGTGCTGCGCTGAACATCCAGATTGCCACGTCGATGCCGGCCGGTTCGATGCTGGCGCGCGTGGCGAACAGCCAGTCGCCGAGCACGGCGCCGGGCAATACGCCTACCATGATCGCGAACAACCAGACGGGCGAGGCCACCAGCTGCAGGTTTGGCCCGAACAGGTAGCGGCGCAGGCCGCGCGCGACGATGACCGGGCCCACGTCCGTCAACAGGTGGGCGACCAGGTACAACAAGTCGCTGCGGACGCCGAGGCCGCGTCCCAGGACCACACGGATCGCCAGCGGCGCGGTGACGAATTCGACGGCGGCGGCGGCCAGCGCCACCAGCGGCCATAGACGGAGCGGCGTCACGAGGAAAGCCAGGAACAGCACCGCATCGGCTGGCCAGATCGCGGCGGGCCCCGTGGTGGTGGGGATCAGCAGGTAGCCAAGAAAGATGAGCGCCGGATAGGTCAGCAGCAAGCCGAGCAGGAAACGCGGCGTCGGCTCCGGCAGCAGGATTGCGGCCAGGTCCGCGCCGCGCAGCTCGTGCGCATCGCTGGAGTAGGCCGGCGGCGTCATGGCAAGGGGCCGGCGGCGATTGGCGGATTCATATCCCACCCTAGTTCCGCCTCCCGCGGCCCGTATGCCGGGAAATCTGTATGGCGCCTATTCCAGCGTGGTCACGCCGTGCTGAATTGCGAACTTGATCAAGCCGGCGAGCTGGCTGACCTGCAGTTTTTGCATCAGGCGGCTGCGGTAGCTGTCGACCGT
>JAFEDW010000497.1 GCA_018241455.1 Pseudomonadota bacterium
CAGCCATCCGGTCAGGCCGCCGGTCAGGATCGTGCCGACCACGCTGTACCCATTGCCCCACACCTGCGGGTAGAGCACCGAGATCAGGCCCACGACAAGGCCGCCGACGCCGAGCTTGACGTAGGCGGGAGCACGCAACTTCGCGACCCGTTCCTTCGTCATCTCGATCAGGCCGAGGAACGAAGGCGCGAGGTGCCCCAGCACGACGCCCAGCAGGCCGTAGACGAACAGTTCCCAGTTCGCGCCGAATTCGACGTGCGGCACCGCGAACACCGGACCATAGCCGAGGAAGCGATGAATCGTCACATTGGCGGTGACCGAGGCGACCAGCAACGGGCCGAAACTCTCCATCGCGATCGAGCCGAGCACGATTTCGGCGACGAACAGCGCGCCGGCTATCGGTGCGTTGTAGGCCGCGGCAATACCGGCCGCTGCTCCGCAGGACACCAGCAAGCGGCGCCGCGGCACTGGCGCGTGCGACAGGAACCCGAGTTTCGAACCGAGCAAGGCGGCAAGCTGCACCATCGGTCCTTCGCGGCCGATGGAGCCGCCCGATCCGATCGTGAACAGTGATGACAGCGTGCGTACCAGCGTCGGGCGCGCCGCGATCGCCCCGTCGCTCACCACGACCGCCTCCATGTAGTCGATGGAACGGCGGCGGCCGAGCAGGCGTGCACCCAGGTGCAGCACCAGTCCCGCCGCGATGCCGCCCACCACGGGCGTGACGACCCGCCGCCAATCGGGTAGCGCGCTCGCGGCGCCGACCAGGCCACCGACTTCCCCGGTCAGCAGGCGCTCGAACAGCCGGATGCCTTCGCGGAATGCGACGCTCGCCAGTGCGCCCAGGAAACCGGTCAGGGCGGCCCAGAACACCAGTCCGGTGAGATCCTCATGCCCGAGCAGCAGCAGGCGCGCACGCGTCAACCACCGGATTGGTCGCGCGGACAGGTTCAACCGCAATTCATGTTTCTCCGTGGCCGGCGAACGTTCATCGATTTGTACCAAGAAATCCGCGCTGGCGCGAGGACATCAGCCCGGGAACCAAGGATTGCGGACCGTGGTCAATTGCGTGTACGCACCGCCCATGACCCCTTCACACCCAGGACACCGATGCGCAGGCTGCTGCTGATTCCGATCGCATTGCTGGGTGGCTGCACCGTCAACCTGCAACGCCCCGCGGCACAGTCCGACTGGATCGCGCAGCATGCTGACGCGGCCCGCTGTCCGCTCGAATTGATCGATGCGCGACGACGCGCGCCGCTCGAGGTGGACGCGGCCGGGGTGCCGACGCCGCTGGTCGCACGGGCCATCGGGCAAGCCGGCAAGGACCGCGAATTGCGCGTCGGCGACTCGCTTGCGCTGGTC
>JAFEDW010000498.1 GCA_018241455.1 Pseudomonadota bacterium
GCACCGCGCTCATGACAGCCATTGGCCTGCTCGCAAGCATGATGGCCACTGCCGCCGACGAATCCACGCATTCGTGGCGGGATTTCAGCGGGGTGTCGAACACTTCGTTCACGGAGCCGAGCGGCGATCGCGCGATGCAGTTGTCGATCGACGTGCCCGCGCCCGTTCACGATGTCTACACGGCGTTCACGACGACCGAGGGTTTCGGCAGCTGGGCCGTGCCCGTCACGCATGTCGACCTGCGCGTCGGGGGATTCATGGAGTCGAGCTACGATGCCGGTGCCCGGATCGGCGATCCGGACAATATCCGTAACCAGATCCTCGCCTACGTGCCCGAGCGCCTGCTCGTGATCCGCAACGTGCACGCACCGATGGCCCTCGCCGATGCCGAGTTGTTCCAGCGCACCGTCACCGCAATCGAGTTCGTCGCGACGGATGCAAACCACACGCGCGTCACGATGACCAATGCGGGGTATGGCGCCGGCGACGCGTTCGCCAAGTTGTATCGCAATTTCGAATGGGGCAATGCCTATTACCTGTCGGAGTTGCGCAAGCGCTTCGAACACGGGCCCGTCGACTGGTCCGCCAGGGCCGCGCAGCAGAAAGCGAAGGCCGCATCAGACGCGGTGACGCAAGCTGCGTCCGCCGCAACGTCACACTAGTCCCGGGAGCCGGTCATGCCTTCGATTCACTGGATCCCGGTCATCGCCGCGGCGCTGTCGGCCTTCGTGCTCGGCGGAATCTGGTATTCCCCGATTGCTTTCTTCCATCCGTGGAAAGCGGCCGCGCAACTGACCGACGCGCAACTCAAACAGCGCTCGTCGCTCCGCACCTTCGGCGGTGCGCTGCTGCTATCGCTGGTCGCGGCGGCGGTATTCAGCCTGTTCCTCGGACCCTCGCCGTCACTGGCGCTCGGCCTGGGCGCCGGCTTTTCGGCCGGACTGTGCTGGGTGGCCACGAGCTTTGCGATCAACTACCTGTTCGAATGCCGGCCGCTGAAGCTTATGTTGATCAACGGCGGCTATCACACGCTGCAGTTCACGCTGTATGGTTTGATCCTGGGACTGTGGCATTAGAGATGAAGGCAACCAAAGACCCCGGCTCCACGCGCCGCCGCGCAAGCGCGCCGGCTCTGCGCGACGGCATGCGCTGCCGGGTGACCGGCGGCACCCACGCCGGCACATCCGGCGTGGTCGCCGATATCAAGACCAGCAAGACCGGTCACGTCACGCTGACCGTAGTGCAGGCGAACGGCGTAAGGTTCAAGACGCTGGCGAAGAACATCGTGACTTGAACATCGAGTGGATTGCCGCCGCGGCGCGATGGAAGCCTTCCTGATTTC
>JAFEDW010000499.1 GCA_018241455.1 Pseudomonadota bacterium
TGGCGGCGGCGATCCGCGGCGGGCGCGAAGCGCTGGCCGACAAGCCCTATTTCCTGCAGATCATCACGCCCTTGCCGCTCAACTATGCGCGCACGCATGTCGAGCAGGTGCTGCTGGCGGCGCGCAGCGGCGTGCCGGCGAGCGTCGGCACGCTCCCGATCGGCGGCGCCTCCTCGCCGATTACCGTGGCCGGTTGCATCGCGCAGAGCCTGGCGACCGACCTCGCCGGCATGACGCTCGCGCAGCTCGCGAGCCGCGGTTGCTTCGTCATCGGCAGTTCCGACGTGAGCTTCATGGAGCCGGCGACCGGCAGCATCGGCAACTTCGTGCAGGCCTCGCTCGCCGATGCGCTGATGTGCCAGGTGCGGCGCGAGCTGGGGCTCCCCTCGTTCACCGGCATCGGCGGGCAATCGGTGGCGCGCCGCTTCAACCAGGACGCGGTGTGGGAGATTTCCTCGAACATGATGCAGACTTTCTACAGCCGGCCCGCGACGTGCGACTACCTCGGTTCACTCGACGAAGGAATTACCTACTCGCTCCATTCACTGCTGCTGTGCGATGACCTGGCGGGCCTGCTGCGCAGCCTGTGGCAGGGCGTGCGCGTCGATGACGACACGCTGGCGCTGTCGCAGGCGATGTCGGTCGGGCCGCGCGGCAATTACCTGGCGCTCGATCACACCGCGAGCCATTGCCGCGAGCAGCTGTGGCCGACGCGATATTTCGGGCCGCACATTCCGACCTCGATGAGTTCACTCGCCGACCAGGACCTGCACGAACGCATCGAAGCCGACCTGCGCCGCATCCTCGACTCGCACCGCGTGGCGCCGCTCCCCGATAGCGTGCGCGCCGAGCTCGACGCCATCCGCGCCCGCTTCGCCGCCACATACCGCCCCGAGTGAACACGCGCTCGGCGAAGGCCGCGCTATCGCTCGAGCCGATTGGCTACGTGCGTGCGCCGCAGCTCACGAAGGTCGAAGCAGCGCGCCAGCCGGCGGCAGCATCCCCGGGGTCAACGGGCGCCCACGGCCGCATCGAACTGCTCGCCGGCCGCAATTTCGAGCACGCGCTCGATGACCTCGCAGGCTGGGAATACATCTGGGTCATCTTCCGGTTCCACCTCAATGGGAATTGGCGGCCCAAGGTGCTGCCGCCGCGCAGTACCACGGGCCGCAAGGGCGTGTTCGCGACGCGCTCGCCGCATCGACCGAATGCGCTCGGCCTGTCGGCGGTCCGCCTGGAACGAGTCGACGGCCTGACGCTGCACCTCGGCGCACACGACATGCTCGATGGCACGCCGGTGCTCGACCTCAAGCCCTACGTGCCGTACACCGACGCGCACCCG
>JAFEDW010000049.1 GCA_018241455.1 Pseudomonadota bacterium
CTGTCCGGCGCGGTGCTGCTGGCTGCCGCCGGCATCGCCGTACAGCGAAATGGACTGGTCATGCCGGCCGAGGAGCCGTTCGATTCCGCGTCGTTGACGGCGGCGATTGCCGCCGCGAGTGGCCGCAGCTACCCGCAGTTCGTCTCGCGCAATGTCTGGCAGCGGTTGAACGCGTCGCCGGGGCGTTGGGCGTCGCCGGAGGTGCGCGCCCGCGCCGTCGACTGGCTGCGCGTCGCCGACCTGTTGCTGCACGACGGCCGCTTCGAAGGCACGCAGGTGGTGCCGCCGGGCTGGTTGCAGCGCCTGCGTCCGCTGCGCACCGCGCCCGGCGCCGAGCCGTTCGCCGATCGCGACATGTACTACCTGCGCGGCCAGGGTGCGACGCGACTGTGGCTGGCGCCGCGCTTCGAACTGGCGATCCTGAGCGTCGCCAGTACTGCGGCCTCCAACGACGAAACGCGCTTGCCCAACATGATCGTGCGCGCGCTGCGCGAACAGCCCGGCATCAGCGGCACCAGCCTCAATGACCTGGTTCCGGGCCACTAATGGTGCGAGCAGATCCAGAGGAGCCAGCGGTGAATTTCGCATTCGAGGGCAAGCGGCTGCAGACCGCGAGCGATTTCTATTACGTGGCACCCGGCGCGCAGCTGATCGGCGATGTGCGGCTGGGCGATGGCGCGAGCATCTGGTTCAACGCAGTGCTGCGCGCCGATGACGACTGCATCGAGATCGGCGCCGGCAGCAACGTGCAGGATGCGAGCGTGATCCACTGCGATGCGGGCATGCCGACGCGCGTCGGCTGCAACGTGACGATCGGCCACCGCGTGCTGCTGCACGGCTGCACGATCGGCGACGACACATTGGTCGGCAATGGCGCCATCGTGCTCGACGGAGCCCGCATTGGCAGCCATTGCCTGGTCGGCGCCGGCTCGATGGTGACGCCCGGCAAGGCGTTCGCCGACGGCAGCGTGTTGATGGGCGCGCCGGCGCGCGTGATCCGCACCGCCGGGGCGCGCGAGCTCGAGATGATCGAGCACGCCGCGCGTTCCTACCAGGAGCGCATCCGGCGCTACCGGCGCGAGCGCATCGGCGGGCAGGCTCCATGAGCGCTCATAGCGAACAGCCGGCAGGCGGCACCGGCGCCGGCGCAGCCGGGGACCGCGGGGCGCTGCTGGGGCGCTTGCGCATCGACGCGCACGAGCGCGATGCGCCGGCGCAAGGCGCAGGCGCGGCGCTGTGGCGCCGCTGGCCGGTGCGCGTGGCCGCGCTGCTGGTGCTGCTGGCGCTCGGCCTTGTCGGCTGGTGGATCGGGCGCGGCCCGAACGTCGAGGTGCAACTCGCCACCGCAGTGGTCGCCAGTCCGGCGCAGGGTCCGGCCGCGGTGCTGCAGGCGAGTGGCTATGTGACCGCGCGGCGCCAGGCGACGGTGTCGGCGCAGATCACCGGCACGCTGCGCGAAGTGCTCATCGAGGAAGGCGAGCACGTACGGGCAGGGCAGGTCCTGGCGCGCCTCGACGATTCGGCGCTGCAGGCCAGCCTTGCGCAGGCGCGCGCGCAACTCGCCTCGGCGCAGGCGCTGGCCGTGCAGCTCGAAGCGCAGCTGGCGCAGGCCCGACGCGACACGCAACGCGCGCAGGACCTGATCGATCGCCAGCTGGTCTCGAAGCAGGCGCTGGAAACGGCGCAGACGCAGCAGGCGACGCTGGCCGCGCAGCTGCAGTCGCAGCAACGCCAGGTCGCAGTCGCCGAGGCGGCCGTGAATGGCGCGCAGGTGCAACTCGACTACTGCACGGTGCGCGCGCCGTTCGCCGGCGTCATCGTCGCCAAGGCCGCGCAGGCCGGCGAGATCATCTCGCCGATCTCGGCCGGCGGCGGCTTCACGCGCACCGGCGTCGGCACGATCGTCGACATGGATTCGCTCGAAATCGAAGTCGACGTCAACGAGTCGTACATCAACCGCGTGCAACCACAGCAGCCCGCACAGGCGCTGCTCGACGCCTATCCGGACTGGAACATCCCGGCGCACGTGATCGCGATCATTCCGACCGCGGACCGCAACAAGGCCACGGTCAAGGTGCGCGTGGGCCTCGACCAGAAGGATCCGCGCATCCTGCCCGACATGGGCGTGCGCGTTTCGTTCCTCGAGAGCAAGCCCGCCAATGGCGCCGCGCTGGCGCCTGTGCCCGGCGTGCTGGTGCCGTCCAGCGCCGTCGTGAGCGTCGGCGGCGCAGATGGCGGTGAGCCGGCGGGCAGTGTAGTTTATGAAGTGGTGGACGGCCGCGCGCACGCGCGCACCGTCACGCCCGGGCAGGTTTACGGCGCACTGCAGTCGGTGACTGGCATCGATGCCGGCATGCGCGTGGTGCGCGCGCCGCCGCCCAATCTGAAGGACGGCGCGCGCGTCACGATCGGCGCGGACGCCAGGTAGCCGCGCGGCGGCTGCGCGGAATCGACACGGAATCATCGCGACATGGGCGGGCAGGCATGAATACGTTGGTGCAGTTGCAGAACGTCAGCAAGACCTATACGCGCGGCTTGCAGAAGGTCGAGGTGCTGCACGGCATCGACCTGGCGATCGAAACGGGCGATTTCATCGCACTGATGGGCCCGTCCGGTTCGGGCAAGACGACGCTGCTGAACCTGATCGGCGGACTCGATGCGCCGACCGGCGGCAGCATCAACGTCGGCGGCGAGCGCATCGACCTGTTGTCGGAAAACGCGCTGGCGAAATGGCGCGCCGCGCATGTCGGCTTCGTGTTCCAGTTCTACAACCTGCTGGCGACGCTGAGCGCGCGCCGCAATGTCGAGTTGCCGCTGCTGCTGACGCGGCTGTCGGCGGCGCAACGCCGCGCGCGTGCCGACATCGCGCTGCAGCTGGTCGGACTCGCCGACCGCGCGGCGCACAAGCCCGGCGAACTGTCCGGCGGCCAGCAGCAGCGCGTGGCGATTGCCCGCGCCATCGTCTCCGATCCGGCGCTGCTGGTGTGCGACGAACCGACCGGCGATCTCGACCGGCAGTCCGCCGCGGAGGTGCTGACCTTGCTGCAGCAGCTCAACCGCGAACACGGCAAGACCATCATCATGGTGACGCACGATCCGAAGGCGGCCGAGTTCGCGCGCCGCACGGTGTTCCTCGACAAGGGCACGCTGGCCGATTCCAGCGTGCGTCCGGCGGCGTGAAATACCTGCAACTGGTGTGGGCGGCGCTGCTGCGCCGCAAGACGCGTACGTTGTTCACGCTGCTGTCGGTGGTCGCCGCATTCCTGCTGTTCGGCCTGCTCGACTCGGTGCGCGGCGCGTTCGCCGGCGCCGGCGCGAGCGTCAACGGCGTCAACCGACTGGTCACGATTTCCAAGATCACCTTCACGATGCAGCTGCCGAAGAGCCTGCTGGAGCGCATCCGTGCGGTGCCGGGCGTGGCGGACGTGACTTACGCCAACTGGTTCGGCGGCATTTACCAGGACCCGAAGAATTTCTTTCCGAACGAAGCCGTGGCGCCGAATTTCATCGACGCCTATCCGGAGTGGCGCATGAGCGCCGGGCAGCGGGCGGCGTTCCGCAACACGCGCACCGGCGCGATCGTCGGTGCCAAGCTGGCGAAGCAGTTCCACTGGAAGATCGGCGACCGCATTCCATTGCAGGGCACGATCTTCCCGCAGAAGGATGGCAGCAACACCTGGACCTTCGACCTGGTCGGCATCTACACGGTGGCCGACCCGAAGATGAAGGCGCAGGAGAACGCGCTGCTGTTCAACTGGGACTACTTCGACGAAGCGCGCCAGTTCGGCAACGGCTCGGTGGGATGGTACGTCGTGCGGATCGCCGACCCTGCGCGCGCCGACGCCATTGCCCAGCAGATCGATGCAATATCCGCCAATTCCGACCATGAGACCAAGACACAAAGCGAACACGCCTTCCAGCTCGCGTTCCTGAGCCAGTTCGGTGACATCGGGCTGATCGTCGGCGCGATCATGGCGGCGGTGTTCTTCACGCTGATCCTGCTGACCGGCAACACGATGGCGCAGGCGGTGCGCGAGCGGATTCCCGAACTCGCGATCCTCAAGACCATCGGCTTTACCAGCGGCAGCGTGCTGGGGCTCCTGCTGGCCGAGGCGATCCTGCTGCTGCTGCTCGGCGGCGTGGCCGGCGTGCTGATTGCCGGTAGCGTGGCCGGCGGCCTGGAGGCGACCACCGGCGCCGTGTTTCCGCCGATCGTTGGTTCCGCAGCGGTGTGGGCGCGTGCGCTCGGCCTGATGCTGCTGATCGGATTGGTGGTCGGCGCACTGCCGGCCTATCGCGGCCTGCGGCTGCGCATCGTCGATGCGCTGGCAGGGCGCTGAGGGCCACATGCAACGACGCAGGAACAAGTGGGTGGCGTTTGCCGCGTGGCTCGGCATCTGGCTGTGCCTGCTGGCGGCATTGGCGCTGCTGATGCTCGTGCCGGGCTGGATCCTGCCGTTGCTGCTGGCGCCGCTGGTGGCCTGGCTGGCGGCCACGCGCATCGGCCGGCAGACCTGGTCGGCGACCGAAGTGGCGATCGCGACGATTCCGCAGCGACTCGGGTCATCCTCGGTGGTCGTCGTCGGTATTGCGGGCGTCGTCGGCGTGCTGGTGGCGCTGCTGGCCATGGCGGCCGGTTTCGCCGCGACCCTGCAGCAGAGCGGCAGCGATGACACCGCGATCGTGCTGCGTGCCGGCGCGCAGACGGAACTCAATTCGGTGCTCGACCACGACACCGTGACGCTGGTGTCGCAGCTGCCGATGGTGCGGCATACGCAGGCGGGCCAGCCGATTGCCTCGAGCGAACTCGTGGTCGTGGCGGCGCTGCCGAAGCGCAGCACCGGCCTCGACGCCAACGTCGAGGTGCGCGGCGTCGGCGAGCGCGCCTGGGACCTGCGGCCGAAGCTGCGCCTGATCGCCGGCCGCAAGTTCAGTCCGGGATTGCGCGAGCTGATCGTCGGCAAGCGCGCGCTGGAGCAGTTTGCCGGTGTCGGCATCGGTTCGACGCTGAAGCTCAACGGACAGGACTGGCGGATCGTCGGCGAATTCGAGGCGGGCGATGCCAACGATTCGGACCTGTGGGGCGACTTCGAAGTCGTCGGGCCGGCCTACCGGCGGGGCTCGAGCGCCACCTCGGTTACCGTGCGGCTGACCGATGCCAGCGCGTTCGAATCCTTCAGGGCCGCGTTGGCCACCGACCCGCGCATCAAGGTCGACGTCAAGACGACGCGCGATTATTTCAACGAGCAGTCGGCGCAGCTGACCAAGCTGATCAACGGCCTCGGCACCGCCATCGGGCTGATCATGGGCATCGGAGCGGTGTTCGGCGCGCTCAACAGCATGTACGCCGCGGTGGCGGCGCGCACGCGCGAGATCGCCACGTTGCGTGCGGTCGGTTTCCGTGCGCTGCCTGTGATCGTCTCGGTCATGCTCGAGACGATGCTGCTGGCGACGCTGGGCGGGGCGATCGGCGCCGCGATCGCCTGGCTGCTGTTCAACAACTACACCGCCTCGACGCTGGGCGCGAACTTCACGCAGATCGTGTTCGCGTTCCAGGTCACGCCCGAGTTGCTGTGGCGCGGCCTGAAGTGGGCGCTGGCGATCGGCCTATTGGGCGGATTGTTCCCGGCGTTGCGCGCGGCGCGCATGTCGGTGACCGACGGGCTGCGCGAGCTGTAGCGTCCGGGCCGCGCGCCGCTTCGTCAGGGCAACTCGACCGCGGCCTCGAAGGCAATCACCGCTTCGCCGGCGATCTGCACGCCGCCGATCGATGGACCCGCGCGCTGCATGCGCACGTGCACGAGGCCGGGCCGGCCGACGTGATGTCCCTGCCGGCCGGTGAACCGCAGTTCGCCATCGCGCTCCGGAACGAGGCCCAGCGCTTGCAGGCGCATGGCCAGCAAGGCGTGCGCATTGCCGCTGACCGGATCTTCATCGATACCGATCGCCGGGCAGAACATGCGCGCCTCGGTATCGCAATCCGGTACCGCCGGCGCGAGCGTGTAGGCGAAGTAGCCGGGCGGACAACGCGCGGCCGACAGCGCGGCGAGCCGGCCAAGGTCGGGCCGGAGCCGCGCCAGCGTCGCGCCGTCGCGCACGGCGATCAATGCGCGTGCCCGGCGGTCACCGGCCACGATGGCCGGGCAGCGCGGGTCGAGATCGTCCGCCGCCAGCCCCAGCGCCGCCAGTACCTCGCGCAAGCTTTCATCCGCCAGTTCCTCGTGCAGCGGCGGTGGCGGCTGGCTGAAGTAGTAGCGCACGCCCGGTGAGGCCGTGTCGCGGCCGGCCTCGATGATGCCGCTGCGCTGTTTCTGGCGGCGGCACGCAGGGAGTCCCAACGCATCGCGCACCGCGTGCACCGCGAGCGTTGCATGGCCAACAAAGGCGGTTTCAGCGCGCGGCGTGAAGAAGCGCACGCGCAGGTCGTGATCGGATCCGTCGGGTGGCAGCACGAAGGCCGTGTCGCCGCCGCGCAGTTCGCGCGCGATCGATTGCAGTTCCGCTTCCGCCAGTCGCTCTGCATCGAGCACGACCACAGCCGGGTTGCCCGCAAAGCGCTCCGCCGTGAACGCATCGACCTGGAATATGCGCACGCGCCGCGCCATCGTGATCCGCCTGGTTATCGAGCGCCACATGGTAACCGAAGCCGTCAGCGGCGCCGTCGCATGCTATAGTTCGCAGCGCAAACCTTGGGGTGGCCCTGGCTTGGGGCCTGAGATGCCGGCGATACCGGCGAACCCGTTGAACCTGATCCGGTTGATACCGGCGTAGGGAGCAGGTCCGTGAAGAACATCATGCGGTTCATGGCCGCGGCCGCGATGGCCGCAGGCATCGCCTTGCCCGTTGTCGCAGCCGACCCGGCGACCGCGCCCGAGGCGCTCGAGGAGATCGTCATCCGCGCCAGTTTGCGCGCCGTGCCGCTGCGCGAACTGCCGCAGAGCGTCACCGTGCTGGACGCCGCGACATTGGCGGCGGCCGGCGTGCAGCACTTCGAGGACGTGCTCGGCCTGGTGCCGGGGCTGGGCTGGGCCTCCGGCACGTCGCGCCCGCGCTATTTCCAGCTGCGCGGCATCGGCGAAACCGAGCAGTACCAGGGCGCGCCGAATCCGTCGGTCGGATTCCTGGTCGACGACATCGATTTCTCCGGCGTCGGCATGCCGGCGACGCTGTTCGATCTCGACCACATCGAGGTGCTGCGCGGGCCCGGCAGCACGGTGTATGGCGCGAATGCGCTGGCCGGCCTGATCTCGCTGCGCAGCCGTGATCCGGGCACCGCTTTCGATGCGCACGCCGAGGCGACGCTCGGCGATTACGGCACCGACTCGCTCGGCTTCGCGATTGGCGATGGCCGTGCCGACGGCAGCGCCGGCTGGCGCGTCGCCGCGCAGCGCTATCGGAGCGATGGCTTCCGGCGCGATGCGTACCTCGGGCGCGATGATACGAACGGCTATGACGAGAGCACCGTGCGCGGCAAGCTGCAGTGGGAACTGCTCCCCGGCACGCGCGCCGCGTTGACGCTGCTGTATGCCGATCTCGACAACGGCTATGACGCCTGGTCGGTCGACAACTCGCGCATCACGGAATCCAACCAGCCCGGGCGAGACGCGCAGCGCTCGGTCGGCGCGGCGCTGCGCCTGACGCACGCCACCGGGGCCGGCGAGTGGCTGAGCGTCAGCAGCGCGGCGGCGTCGCACATCGACTATTCGTTCGACGGCGACTGGGGGAACGATGTGTTCTGGGGCGCCAACGCGCCGTACGATTATTTCGAACAGCACCTGCGCACCCGCCGCACGCTGGCGCAGGACCTGCGCTACATCGGTGGCGATTCGCACTGGCTGTTCGGCGTCTTGCGGCCGGTCGTCGGCCTGTACCTGCTGCGGCTGCGCGAGAGCGATGCGCAGCTCGACACCTGGGACGACCAGTACTATGGTGCCGGCCAGAGCCGGCTGAACAGTGATTACCAGGCGACCAACGCAGCCGTCTATGGTTCGCTGGAGATGCGCGCCGGCCGCCACGGCACGCTGACGCTGGGGCTGCGCTACGAGCAGCGCCTCGCCGATTACGCCGACAGCTCCGACCTGCCGTTTCCGAGCGCGCGCGATCGCATGCCGGGCGGCAATCTCTCGTGGCTGTGGGACGCGGGCGCGACGCGGCAGTACTACGCTACCGTGTCGCGCGGCTACAAGGCCGGCGGCTTCAACATCGGCGCCGACGTGGCCCCGGCCGAACGCCAGTTCCTCGCCGAGGCGCTGTGGAACCTGGAGTTCGGCCTGCGCGCGCACAGCCGCGATGATTCCTTGTCGATGCAGGCCGATGTCTACGCGATGCGGCGCCAGTCGATGCAGGTCTACAGCTCGCGCCAGCTGCTGCCGGACAATCCGCTCACCTACGTATTCTTCACCGGCAATGCGGCGCACGGTGACAACCTCGGTCTGGAGAGCGAGCTGCAATGGCGACCACGCGTGCGTTGGACGGTGTCCGCCACGCTCTCGCTGCAGAGCACACGCTACCTGGGCTACGGCCAGGATGGCCTTGATCTGCGCGGCCGCGGCCAGGCGTTCGCGCCCGCCTGGCAGTACGCGCTCGCCGCCAGCTACCGGCATCCGTCCGGCGTGTTCGCGCGCCTGGACCTGCAGGCTCAGGATGGTTTCTATTTCAGCGCCAGCCACGACCAGCGCGCGCAGCAGCGTACGCTCGTCAACCTGCGCGCCGGCTGGAAGCGGCGGCACTGGACGGCCAGCCTGTGGGCGCGCAATCTCTTCGACGTGCACTACGCCGTGGATGGATTTTATTTTGGCGACGAGCCGCCGGATTTTCCGACCAAGCTGTACCTGCAGAATGGCGACCCGCGGCAGGTCGGCGCCACCGTGAGCTACGATATTGGCGGTCGTTAGCCAGGTCCTGGATGCGCTGCGCGCCAACGCGCTCGAGGCGGTCGCGGTCGTCAGCGGCCTGACCTACGTGCTGTTGATCCTGCGCCGCAACCGCTGGGGTTGGGTCGCCGGCGCCATCAGCTCGACGATCTACGTGGTGATTGCGGCGCGTGCGCGGCTGCCGATGCAATCGGTGCTGCAGGCCTACTACGTCGTCATGGCGGTGTATGGCTGGATCAGCTGGACGCGCAACGCCACCGAACAGGAAGGCCGCATCTTCCGCTGGCCACTGCGCCGGCACCTGCTGGCGATTGCGCTGATCCTGGCGGTCAGCCTGCTGAGCGCGCGGGTGCTGGCGGCGGAGACGCACGCTGCCTGGCCGCTGCTCGATTCGGTGACGACCTGGACCAGCTTCCTAGCCACCTGGCTGGTGGCGCGCTCGGTGCTCGAGAACTGGTGCTACTGGATCGCCGCCGACGTGATCATGGTGTTCCTGTTCCTGCGGCAGGGCTACGTGCCCACCGCCGGACTGTTCGCGAGCTACATCATCGTGGCGATGTTCGGATTCCGCGCCTGGCTGCGGCGTTACCGGCAGCAACGGCCGTGAACACCGCGGCGGGCCTGGCGCCGCCGGCCGCGGCGCTGGTGCGCGTGCCGGGCCTCGAATCCGGCGACGCACCGCTGCGCGTCGAGCGCCTCACCGGCGGCATCGTCAATGACAGCTGGCGCGTCGACACCGCGCGCGGCCGCTTCGTGCTGCGCATCGCCGGCCCGGTGGCGCAGCGGCCCGGCGTCGAGCGCGGGCGCGAGCGCACGCTGCACGAATTCGCGGCGCAGGCGGGATTCGCGCCGCGCGCGCTGTTGTGGGATGACGCCGCCGGCGTGCAGGTGCGCGAGTTCATCGACGGTCGCGTCTGGGGCGAGCGCGACCTCGAGGATACGCCGCAGCTGCGGCGGCTCGGCGGCCGGCTCGCGCAGCTCCACGCGCTGCCGGCGCCGGCGGGCGTCGCCAGCTTCGATCCGGCCGATAGTGCGCGGCAGTACCTGCGCCTGATCGAGGCGGCCGGCCAGTCGACCGCCGTGGCGGCGGCCATCGCCGCGGCCGTGCGCCGCGCGGCGGAGTTCGTCGCCGCGCGCGCTGCGCGCCGCCGCGTCATCCACGGCGACCTGGGCTTTGCCAACCTGCTCGATGGCGAGCGCCTGTGGCTGCTGGATTGGGAATACGCGCAAGTCGCCGACCCCGTCTACGACGTGGCCTGCCTGCTGGCCTATTGTCCGGCCGCGCGGCCGCAGGCGGCGGTACTGCTGGAGGCCGCCGGCCTCGGCGCGACCGCTGAAGATGGCACGCTCGCGGAGTCGATCCGCGTCTACGAAGGCCTGACCTGGCTGTGGCATCGTGCGCGCGGCACTGGCATCCGTGCGCCATGATCGGCACACTATCGCGCCCCGTTCGCCGCTGGTGGAGTGATTCATGCCGATGTTGCGTGTCATCAATCGTGATGGTGTCGAGCTCGAGCTCAAGGCCCCGGATTCCGGCGTGCTGATGGAGCCGCTGCGCGACATGGACGACGGTGTCACGGCGATCTGCGGCGGCATGTGTTCGTGCGCCACCTGCCACGTGTACATCGACGAAGCCTGGGTGTCGAAGCTCGCGCCGCCGATGTCGGACGAGACCGATATGATCCGCGACCTGGTCTCGTACCGGCCGGCGACTTCGCGGCTGTCGTGCCAGATCCCGCTCAGCCCGGCGCTCGAAGGCCTGCGCGTCGCGATCGCGCCGGAAGAGTAGCGACGCCATGATGTTCCCGCCGTGGGTGACCTGGGTGCTGGTGGCGGCCGCGCTGCTCGCGGTCGTGCGCGTGTACTTCACGCTGCGGCGCCTGAGCCAGAACAAGACCGAGGACTGGGACGAGCGCCTGGTCAAGAACCTGCGCACGCAGGGCGGCGATCCGTTCAGTCCGAGCGATGTCGACTTCTTCTTCGACCTGCCGGACCAGGAAGCCTGCGAGCAGGTGGCCGGGGTGCTCGGCACGCGCGGCTACA
>JAFEDW010000004.1 GCA_018241455.1 Pseudomonadota bacterium
GGGCTAGGGCTCGAGGTAGGCGTAGCCGTCGAGTTCCTGCTCGTAGAAGCGCTTCAGCGCCTGGCCTTCGGCGACGGTCATGCGCCCTTCGCGCACCGCGCGCTCGCAATCGCGGGCGAGCGCCGGTGCGAGCTCGGCGACGTCGTACTCCATGTACTCGAGCACCTTGTTCGCGGTGTCGCCCTTGACCACTTCCTCGATCCACCAGCCGCCTTCCTCGTGCAGCTTGATGTGCACGACGTGCGTGTCCCCGAACAGGTTGTGCAGGTCGCCGAGCGTCTCCTGGTAGGCGCCCACCAGGAAGGCGGCCAGGTAATAGTCCTCGCCGGGCTTCAGATCGTGCAGCTCGAGCGTGCGCTTGGTCTCGCGGCGGCTGACGAAGCGGTTGATGCGTCCGTCCGAATCGCAGGTGATGTCGGCCAGCACGCCGTTGCGCGCCGGCCGTTCCTGCAGCCGGTGGATCGGCATGATCGGGAACAGCTGGTCGATCGCCCAGCTGTCCGGCAGTGACTGGAACAGCGAGAAGTTGCAGAAGTAGATGTCGGCCAGCACATCCTCGAGCTCCTCGAGCTCTTCGGGCACCTGGTCGAGCTTGCGGCAGCAATCGCGGATGCGCCCGCAGGCGGCCCAGTAGAGCCGCTCGACCAGGCCGCGCTGTTCGAGCGACAGGAGCCCCAGGTTGAACATCTGCAGCGCCTCGTCGCGCGCCGTCTGCGCGTCGTGGAAGCACTCGACCAGGCGCCGCTCGCTGATCGTGCGCAGCGCGTCGTACAGGTCGCGGATCGGCTGCGGCACGCCCTTGCCCTGCGGCTTGGCCTCGTCGGGCCCGAGGCCGAAGCGATCGAGGCAGGAGCTGCCGAGCGCGTTGAAGATCAGCACGCTGTGGTGCGCGGCGATCGCGCGCCCCGATTCGCTGACGATCATCGGATGATCGACGCCGCGCGCATTGCAGACGCTGGCGACGCGGTAGACGACGTCGTTGGCGTATTCATCGAGCGTGTAGTTCATCGACGAGGCGTAGTTGGTGTTGGTGCCGTCGTAGTCGATGCCGAGGCCGCCGCCGACGTCGATGTACTCGAGCCCGGCGCCGGCCAGCTTCAGCTCGGCGTAGACGTGCGCCAGCTCGTTGATCGCATCCTTGACGCGGCGGATGTCCTGCAGCTGGCTGCCCGGGTGGCAGTGCACGAGCTTGAGGCAATCCTCCATGCCCTGCGCGCGCAGCGTCGCCAGCAGCTCGATGATCTCGGTGACGAACAGCCCGAACTTCGATTTCTCGCCGGCCGAATCGCGCCAGCGCCCGGAGCCTTCGCTCGCCAGCTTGACGCGCACGCCGATGCGCGGGCGCACGCCGTAGTGCTTGGCGTGGCGCAGGATCAGCGCCAGCTCGTCGAAATTCTCGACCACCGGGATGATCGTGCGGCCGAGCTTGGTCGCGAGGATCACCGCCTCGATGTAGCTCGAGTCCTTGAAGCCGTTGCAGATGATCAGCCGGTCGCTGGCCGATTCGGTCACGGCCATGACGGCGAGCAGCTCGGGCTTCGAGCCGACCTCGAGGCCGAAGCCGAACTCGCGCCCGTAGCGGTAGACCTCGTCGACCACCAGGCGCTGCTGGTTGACCTTGATCGGGAACACCGCGGCGTAGCGGTTGCGGTACTCGCTCTCGGCGATCGCGCGCGAGAAGGCGTCGTTCAGGTGGCGCAGGCGGTGCGCGAGGATGTCGGAGAAGCGCACCACCACCGGCGCGGCCAGATCGCGCGCCTGCAGTCCCTGCACGACCTCCAGCAGGTCGATCTCGTTCGCGGCGGTGCCGTCGGGGCGCACGACGACGTTGCCGGCTTCATTGATCGAAAAGTAACCGGATCCCCATGCTGGAACGCTGTAGAGTTCGAGCGCGTCGGCCACGCTCCAGCCGCTGTTCCCACGGCGCGCGGCCGTGCTGTGTTGTGCCATAGGCGCGCACGATAACAAAAGGCTGTTGCAATTGTTGGGATGCTGCGCTGTTGCGCAGGCAGGCGCTACAATCGGCGCTCCATGGCGATCGATCTTTACTGGGGGAGCGGCAGCGCCTACTGCTGGCGCGTGCTGCTGGCGCTCGAGCACAAGGGCCTGGAATTCCGCAGCCATCTGCTCAAGTTCGACCAGCAGGAACACCAGGCGCCGCAGATGCTGGCGATGAATCCGCGCGGCCAGCTGCCGGTGCTGCGCGACGGCGACTACGTCGTGTTCGAATCGGTCGGCATCCTTTACTACCTCGACCGCAAGTATCCCGACCCGCCACTGTTCGGCCGTAGCGCCGAGGAGGCTGGCGTCATCATGCGGGTGATCTGCGAATACCAGGCCTATGCCGAGCCGAGCCTGATGCAGCTGGTGCGCCATTTCCTGTATCGGCGCGACCCGGCTGGCGCGGGCGAGGGGCTCGAGGAGGAAATGTCGGCGGCCATGCACCGCGTGGCGGGCGAAGCTCGCACGATCGAGCGGCGACTGGCGCAGTCCGACTGGGTTGTGGGCGAGAAGATCTCGGCCACCGACATGGTGATCTATCCCGACATCCGCCTGTTGCTGCGCGCGCTGGCCAAACCGGCCGCGCGCGAACTCGCCGCCCGCTTCCTGCCGGTCGAGATCAACTATCCCGCGCTCGGCCGCTGGCTCGAGCGCGTCGCCGCGCTGCTGCCCGCCGCGGCGCACGAACCCGGAATGTGACGCCACCCGCTGTAGGCTCAGTCGTCGCTGGGGCGGAAGATGAAGCTCGATGCGGAGACGTGTATGGCGTTTGCGGGAACGCCATGAACCCATCCATGGGGGCTCCGGCCGCGCCGTCCATGGCGCGGACGGTCCCGCAAACGCCATACATGTCTCCACACCGAGCGGTTCGGGCACCTACCCGCGAAGGCTGAGCGCTCGGCGGGTGGCGTCACCGCGGCGCGGTTGGTAACCTCACGCGCGGGCGAAGGCGCCCTAGGGAAACATCATGTCTGAACAGCTGCATTTCAAGGACTTTCCGGGCCGCATCATCATGGTGGGGTTCGGCGCCATCGGGCAGGGCGTGCTGCCGCTGATCCTGCGGCACATCGGCTGCCCGCCGGAGCGCATCACGATCGTCACCGCCGAGGAGCAGGGCCACGAACTGGCTGCGCAGCACGGCGTCAAGTTCATCAAGGAGCGGCTGACGCGCGAGAACCTGCGCCGCACGCTCGATCCGCTGGTCGGGCGCGGAGATTTCATCCTCAACCTGTCGGTGGACGTGTCGACGATCGCGCTGATCCGCCTCGGCTGGGAAAAAGGCGCGATGTACCTCGATACCTGCATCGAGCCCTGGCCGGGCGGCTACACCGATCCGGCCACGCCGATCTCGCGCCGCACGAACTACGCGCTGCGCGAGGACGCCCTCACGCTGCGCAACAGCGCCCAGCACCAGCCGACCGCGGTGCTGACGCACGGCGCCAATCCCGGCCTGGTTTCGCACTTCGTCAAGCAGGCGCTGGTCAACATCGCCGCCGACCTGAAGGTCGACACCGGCCAGCTCGCGCGGCGCGAGGACTGGGCGGCGCTGGCGCACAAGCTCGACGTGCGCTGCATCCATATCGCCGAGCGCGACACGCAGGTGTCGTCGATCCCGAAGGAGCCGAACGAGTTCGTCAACACCTGGTCGGTCGACGGCTTCGTCTCGGAAGGCTCGCAGCCGGCGGAACTCGGCTGGGGCTCGCACGAGCGCAATTTCCCGCGCGACGGCAAGCGTTTCGATTTTGGCGGCGGCGCCGCGATCCACCTGATGCAGCCTGGTGTCGCGACGCGTGTGCGCAGCTGGGCGCCGCTGGCCGGGCCCTACCACGGCTTCCTGATCACGCACGGCGAGGCGATCTCGATCGCCGATTACCTGACCGGGCAACTCGAGGCTGGCGAGATCTATCGCCCCTCGGTGCACTATGCCTACCACCCGTCGGACAACGCGGTGCTGTCGGTGCACGAATTTGCCGGGCGCAACTACGAGATCCAGGACCGCAAGCGCATCATGATGGACGACATCACCACCGGCATCGACGAGCTGGGCGTGCTGCTGGCGGGCCACAAGAAGAACGCCTATTGGTACGGTTCGCAGTTGTCGATCGACGAGGCGCGCAAGCTCGCGCCGCACAACAGCGCCACGACGCTGCAGGTCACGGTCGCCGTGCTGGCCGGCATGGTGTGGGCGATGGAGAATCCCAACCGCGGCATCGTCGAGCCCGACGAGATGGACTACAAGCGTTGCCTCGAGGTCTGCATGCCCTACCTCGGTCCGGTGATCGGCCAGTACACCGAGTGGACGCCGTTGAGCGATCGCGAGCGGCTGTTCCCGGAGGATCTCGACAAGAGCGATCCGTGGCAGTTCAAGAACGTGCGGGTGAGCTGACGCGCCAGCCTGCTTCCGTTCCTCACTTCTCTTCGGTCCTTGGGTATTCGATCGCGACGACGACGAACGACTGCTCGCCGCTGGCCAGCGTCACGGTGACTTCATCATCGAGCGCCTTGCCGAACAGCGCACGCGCCAACGGCGCGTCCATGCTGATGCCGCCGGGCTCGTGCGCGAATTCGTCGGGACCCACGATGCGGTAGACGACCGTTTCGCCGCTCTCGGTTTCCAGCGTGACGCGGGCGCCGAAGAACACGCGGCCCGGGTCGCTCGGCGGTGCACTGACCACCACCATCCCCTCGAGGCGCTTGCGCAGATGCCGCACGCGCGCATCGATTTCGCGCAGCCGCCGCTTGCCGTAGGTGTACTCCGCGTTCTCCGAGCGGTCGCCCTGCGCGGCGGCCGCGGCAACCGCCGCCGTGACGCGCGGGCGCTCGCGGCGCCACAGCTCGTCCAGCTCGGCGCGCAGCCGGCGCTCGCCGGCTGGTGTGACGTACTTCGAACTTCGCGGGGCGGGGGGGCGGTAGCGGCTCAAACCGGGCTCCTTCGGGTCCCTTCTGTGCGGCGGCTCACAGCTTGGGGCCTAAGGCCCGGCGTAGGCTCGGGACCCATGGGTAGCAGGTATTACGCCCATTTTATCGCCGAGTCGCCCAGCGTGGCGCAGGCGGGTGAGTGGAGTGGAATCGTGGAGCTGACACGCCCGCTACGCCGGCGCGCCGAGGAGCGCGAGCTCTCGCAGGTGCTCGCCGGCAGCATGGACCTCGATGCCGAGGAGATACGGATACTCGATTGGGCCTACTTGCACTGAACCGAATTCGCGACTGACCAGCCAACCCATCCCCTGGCGGACTTTACTCCCCCCTCTTGTAAGTCCGCTCCTCCGAAGCCCCGGCTTGCCGGGGCTTTTTTTATTGGTCAGGCTTCGCCCCTGAATGAGCCAACCTGACCTGCCCGAATTCGCCCTGGCCGGACATCGAGCCCGCTGGCTGCCCAATGGCGAAGCAACCTTCGCGGCCATGGCCGCGCTGATCGGCGCTGCGTCCGAATCCGTCTGTCTTGAAAGCTACATGGTGAAGCCGGGCGAGCCGGCGGAAGGGTTGCTGGCTGCGCTCGTGGCGGCGCGCGCGCGCGGCGCGCGGGTGCAGGTGCTGTACGACGCCTTCGGATCCGAGGGACTGCCAGCCGATTTCTTCGCAGCGCTCGTGGCGGCCGGCGGGGCGGTGCGCGTGTTCAGCCCGGCGCGGCGCCTGCGCCTGTCGTTTCGCGACCACCGCAAGCTCCTCGTCTGCGATGCGCGGCGGGCGATCGTCGGCGGACATAATATCGGCCCGGAATACGCCGGCGACGGCGTCACGCACGGCTGGCTGGACGTGGCGCTGCAGATCGAGGGGCCGATCGCCGCCGAGCTCGCCGCCAGTTTCGCCGCGATGTATGCGCTGGCGCCGATGAGCCCGGCGGCGATCCGCGAATTTCGCGAGGCCGTGCGCGCGCAGCCCGATTCGGCCGGGCCGGTCACGCTGCTGACGAGCGGTCCGGGCTGGCGCGCGGGACGGCTGAGCCGGGCGCTGCGGTTCGATGTCAAACAAGCGCGTGACGTACATTGCATGGCCGGCTATTTCCTGCCGCCGATGCGCATGCGCCGCGCGCTGCGCCGCTGCACCAGCGGTGGCGGCCAGGTCGAGCTGTTGCTGGCCGGCAAGAGCGACGTGCCGGTGGCACGCTACGCGGCCGAACACCTGTACGCCCGCATGCTGGACGGCGGCGCCCGGCTGTACGAGTACCAGCCGCAGGTGTTGCACGCCAAGCTGTTCATCGTCGATGACACGGTGTACGTGGGCTCCAGCAATCTTGACCGGCGGAGCCTGTCGATCAACTACGAATTGTTGCTGCGGCTGCAATGGCCGGAGCTGGCGGAGGGTGCGCGTGCGCTGTTCGGCGCGGCGCTGGCCCACAGCCGCGCAGTGCCCGCCGCGTCGTGGCGGCAGCGGCGGCATTGGTGGGAGCGCTGGCGCTCGCGCTTTTCCTACTGGCTGCTGACGCGCATCGATCCGCTGCTGGCGCGGCGGCCGCTGCGCTCGCTTGGCTAGCGGTAGTCATCCTTTGGCGGTATCTTGAGCGCCACTTTTTCGGAGGGCTCGGGCATGCAAGCGATCCGGTTGATGTTGTGCGTTGCGGCGGCGGCGCTGCTGAGCGGTTGCGGCTACAACCGCATCCAGAGCCAGGATGAGTCGGTCAAGGCGGCCTGGTCCGAGGTCGTCAACCAGTACCAGCGGCGCGCCGACCTGGTGCCGAACCTCGTCAATACCGTAAAGGGGTATGCACAACAGGAGCAAACGGTACTCCTCGGCGTCACCGAGGCGCGCGCCAAGGTGGGCACGATCCAGGCGACGCCCGAGCTGATCAATGACGAAGCCGCGTTCCGGAAATTCCAGGCCGCGCAGGACGAGCTGTCGCAGGGGCTCAGCCGCCTGCTGGCCGTCAGCGAGAATTACCCGCAGCTGAAGTCCGACCAGAATTTCCGCGACCTGCAGGCGCAGCTCGAGGGTACGGAAAACCGCATCACGGTGGCGCGCAACCGCTACATCCAGGCGGTGCAGGACTACAACGTCACGATCCGTTCGTTCCCGAGCAACCTGACGGCGATGGTCTTCAAGTACCAGACCAAGCCGAACTTCACCGTCGACAATGAAGCGGCGATCGCCAAGCCGCCGACCGTGGATTTCAGCGGCACGACCGCGCCGGCCAAACCCGCCGGGCAATAGTGTCGCGCAGCGCACTGCTGGCCGCGTGGCTGCTGGCGGCGGTGGCGGCGGCCGCGCCGCTGGCGGCGCAGACGCTGCAGCCGGTGCCGCGGCTCGAGGCGCGCGTCACCGACCTGACCGGCACGCTGACCGCGGGTGAACAAGCGGATCTTGAACAGCAGCTCGCCAGTTTCGAGCAACGCAAGGGCGCGCAGATCGCCGTGCTGGTCGTCGCGACGACGCAGCCCGAAGACATCGAGCAGTATTCGATCCGTGTCGTCGATGCCTGGAAGCTCGGGCGCGGCAAGGTCGATGACGGCGTGCTGGTGCTGCTGGCCAAGGACGACCACGCCACCCGCATCGAGGTGGGGCGCGGCCTCGAAGGTGCGCTCACCGACGCGACCTCGAACCGCATCATCGACGAGACAATGATCCCGCTGTTCCGGCAGGGACAGTATGCGGCCGGCCTCAACGCCGGCGTCACGCAGATCATGAAGGTCATCGATGGTGAACCGCTGCCGCCGCCCGATGCAAGCTGGCAAAAAGGCAGCGGCATCGACTTCGGCCACCTGCTGCCGTTCCTGTTCTTCGGTTTCCTGGCGGCCTCGTCGATCCTGCGTGCGATCTTCGGGCGCGTCGGCGGCGCGGCAGCGACCGGCGGATTGCTCGGGCTGGTCGTCTGGCTGCTCAGCAAGCTGCTGCTGGTTGGTTTGGGCGTCGGCGTCGTGGCCTTCCTGCTCTCGCTGGTGTTCGGATTGCGCGGTCCCGGCTGGAGTTCGAGCGGCCGCGGCGGACTCGGCGGCGGCTTCGGCGGATTCGGTGGCGGTGGGTTCGGTGGCGGCGGCTTCGGCGGCGGTGGTGGCGGATTCAGCGGCGGGGGCGCCTCGGGACGATGGTGAACTGGCTGCGACGCCTGGGCAGGCACTGGCTGGCGCAGCTGCGGCCGGCGCGGGCGCTGCTGCCGGAGCAGGCGCTCGCTCAGATCGAGGCCGAGGTGCACGCCGCCGAGCGCACGCACGCCGGAGAGATCCGCGTGGCGGTCGAGACCTCGCTGTCCTGGCTGCAGTTGTGGCGGAACACCAGCGCGCGCGAGCGTGCGCTGCAGGTCTTTTCGGCACTCGGCGTGTGGGACACGGCCCATGACAACGGCGTGCTGATCTACGTATTGCTCGCCGACCACGCGGTCGAAATCGTGGCCGATCGGGCGATCGCGGCGCACATTCCGGCCGCGGAGTGGGCGGCCCTGTGCGCCGAGGTGGCCGAGCGTTTCCGCAACGGCGAGCCGGCCGCCGGCTGCTGCCACGCGGTGCGCAGCGTGGGCAAGCACCTGGCGCGTCATTTTCCCGCCGCCGGGGGCGATGGAAACGAACTGCCCAATCAGCCCGTACTTCTCTAGAATTGGGCGGATGGACTCACTGAAGACAACCCTGAGGGGTGGCTTGTTGCTGGGCGCGCTGGCGCTGGCCGGTTGCTCGCTGCTCAGCGCGCCGTGGACCAAGGCGCCGCCCCCGCCGCCGCCGGTCGTGCCGCCGCCGCCTCCCCCGGAGCCGGTATTGCCGCTGCCGGTGGCCACGCACAAGTTCGAACTCACCGATCCGAAGGAAGACGTCTACGGCGAGGTGCAGGTCACGACCGCCGGCAAGGAAGACACGCTGCCGGACATCGCGCGCCGCTTCAACGTCGGCTACGAGGAAATCGTGCGCGCCAATCCGGGCGTCGATCCCTGGATTCCGGGCGCCGGGCGCAAGATCGTCGTGCCGACGCAGTTCGTGCTGCCGAACGCGCCGCGCGAGGGCATCGTCATCAACCTCGCGGCGATGCGCATCTATTATTTCCCGAAGCACAAGAAAGATGAGCCCGCGCTCGTCTACACGCATCCGATCGGCGTCGGCAAGGTCGGCTGGGTCACGCCCGAAGGCGTCACGAAGATCATCGCGCGCGAAGAGAACCCGACCTGGCGGCCGAGCGCGGGCGTACGCAAGGAGCACGCCGACAACGACGATCCGGTGCCGGCGGTCGTGCCGCCCGGTCCGGATAATCCGCTCGGCAAGTACAAGTTCACGCTCGGCTGGCCGAGCTACCTGATCCACGGCACGAACAAGCCGTATGGCGTGGGACTGCGCTCGAGCCACGGCTGCATCCGCCTGTATCCGGAAGACATCGTGAGGTTCTACAACGATGTGCCGCTCGGTACGCAGGTGCGCGTCGTCAACCAGCCGTTCCTGTTCGGCTGGCACGACGGGCAGCTTTACCTGCAGGCCTACACGGTGTTCGAGGACGATGCGCGCAACTGGAGCAAGGCGCAGAAATCGCTGCTGCTGAAGTCGATGTCGCCGCGGCTCGAGAAGCTGCTCAAGGCGGCCGGCACGCACATCGACTGGCAGGCGGTCACGCAGGTTGCCAACGCGCCGCGCGGCCTCGCGGTGCCGGTCAGCGGCACGGCCGGCACGGTCGATGGCGTGCTCGCAGCCGCGCCGCTGGTGCAGAACCGCATTCCGCCCGGTGCCACCTGGGACGGCGCCGACGAAGTCGATGCGGACAAGCAGAGCTTCCAGCAGCTGCAGTCCGAGCGCGAGCCGCAGGCCGCAGCGGATGCCGCGCTGACTTCGGTACCGGCGCCGGCATCCGCACCCACCACGCCGCCCGCGCCCGCCGCGGCGGCGGCCGATCATGCAACCGCAGCCAGTCCCGGCAGCTGAAGCGGACCAGGGCTCCGCGCCGGCGGCGATCGAGCGGCTGCCGACCGCGGTGACCGCGTTCATCGGCCGCGCGCTCAAAGGTCCGCTGAATACGCCGACGCCGGTCGGCAGTTTCGCCGAGTTCCAGCGCCTGTTCGGCGGCCTGTGGCAACCCTCGACGCTCGGCTACGCCATCGAACAGTACTTCGAGCACGGCGGCCGCGAGGCGCTGATCGTGCGCGTCGTCAACGGCGCGCGCGCGCCCAGCCTGCGCCTGCCGGCCGGCCGCGGGCAGCTGCTGCTGCGCGGCCGGCAGCCCGGCACGCGTGAATACCTGCGCGCCTCGGTCGATTACGACGGCATTGCGGATGAAGCCACCGATCAGTTCAACCTGGTGGTGCAGCGCCTGCAGCAGCCCGGTTCGGAGCTGGTCGAAGCGCAGGAAATCATGCGCGGTGTGTCGATCACGCCCGGCAGCGAGCGATCGGTCGAACGCTTACTCGCGCGGTCGCGCCTGGTGCGCCTCGGCGGCCCGCTGCCGCTCGAGCGGCCCGCGCGCACGCTGCCGTCGCGGCCCGGCGCCGTGGTCGGCTATGTCGCGGCCGCCAACGACGGCGCCGACGGCGCCGATCTCACCGACTACGACTTGATCGGCGATGCCACGCGTGGCACGGGGTTGTTCGCGCTGCGCGGGGGCCCGCGCTTCTCGCTGCTGTGCGTGCCGCCGCTGTCGCGCAGCCAGGACATCGGCCTGACGACGCTGCATGTCGCCACGCAATTGTGCCGCGCGCAGCAGGCGCTGTTGATCGTCGATCCGCCCTCGAGCTGGGACTCGGTCGCGGCGGCGCTGGCCGGCGCCTCGCACTGGGCCTTCCAGAGCGAACAGGCGCTGCTGTATTTCCCGCGGCTGCTCGCTCCCGACAGGCTGCGTGGCCGCAACGAACTGTTCGCCGGCTGTGGCGCGGCCGCGGGCCTGATCGCGCGCGGCGACGAGATCAGCCCGCTGTGGGCGGCGGCGGCCGGCGAGACGCCGGTGCTGCGCGCGCCTTACCGCCCGCAGATCGTGCTCGACGAGGTGCAACGTGCGCGGCTGGCGCAGGTGGGCGTGAATTGCTTCGACCACGTGCGGCCCGCCGCGGGCGCGGTGCGCAGCGCCCGCACGCTGCTGTCGGAGAATGCGGCGCGCGGCGAGTGGCGCTACCTGCCGGCGCGTCGCCTGGCGCTGTGGCTGCAGGCCTGCGTGCTCGAGGGCACGCGCTGGACGCGGCTGCGCGGCGGCGGCCCCGCGACCTGGCGCGCCGTGTGCGAGCAGGTCGGGAGCTTTCTCGAGTCGCTGGCCGAGTCCGGCGCATTCGCCGGGCGCGACGACAGCGAGCGCTTCTACGTGATCTGCGATGAACGGCTGAACGGCGCCGCCGACGTCGCGCAGGGCCGCTGCAGCCTGTTGTTCGGGTTTGCAGCCTGGCGCGGCGGTGAATTCCAGTCCTGCCTGGTCACGCACGAGCCGGGCGGCAGCAGCGTCCGCGCCGTGACGATCAATCGCCTGGCGACTTCCGGCGCAAAAGTGTCGGAGGAGATCGAGACCGCCATCCTGCGCCAACTCGCTTCCGAGTCCGGCGCCGCCGAAGGATTCGCGTCGCACGGGGCGCCAGCGTAGTGCCGGAGCGTTACGTCATCTTTTCGCACGGCCGCGACAGCGAGCCGTGGAGCCGCAAGCTCACCGGGCTGGCCGAGATCGCGCGCACCGAGGGCTATCACGCCGACTCGCTCGACTACCGCGGCATCGACCATCCGCGCGATCGGGTCACCAAGCTGGTCGAGCATTGCCAGAAACTGCCGGGCGAACTGGTGCTGGCCGGTTCCAGCCTCGGTGGCTACGTCACGGTGGCGGCGGCCTCGTTGCTGCACGCGCGCGGCGTCTTCCTGCTGGCGCCGGCGCTGCTGATGGAGGGTCTGCCACCGCTGCGCGAAGGGCTCATCGACTGCCCGACGACCATCGTGCACGGCTGGCGCGACACGATCGTGCCGCCGGAACACAGCGTGCAATTCGCCCGCCAGTACCGCGCCACGCTGCACTTGCTCGACACCGACCATCGCATGTACGACCAGCTGCAGACGATCAACTATTTCTTCGAGCATTTCCTGGTGTCGATCGACATGCGTTACGGGTATCGCTGAGACGCATCGATGTCCTGGGTTTGAACAGGCCCTGACATGGATTCACTGCTCGCCAGGCTGGTCGCGCTGTGGACGCGCTCGCGGCTCGAACCCGCGGACCTGGGCGCGCGGCTGCGCGACAGTGCGGCGCCGGTGTGCTACGTGCTCGAGCGGCGCAGCGCGGTCGACCTGGCGGTGCTGCGCACGCTGTGCGCGAAGCTCCGGCTGCCGCGGCCGCGCCGCCGGCTGCTGCCCGCGCCGGCCAACGCCGGGCGGGCCTCGTTCGCGCTCGAGCGGCCGGTCGGCCTGTGGCGCTCGCGGCTCGACCGGCGCGCGCCGCGTGAACTGGGCGTGCTGATCGACGCGCTGCGCGCCGATCCCAGCCTCGACGTCGCGCTGGTGCCGGCCGGCATCTACTGGGGCCGTGCGCCGCAGAAGGAGCGGTCGCTGATCCGCCTGTTCCTCGCCGAGGACTGGGCCATCGGCAGCCGGCTGCGCCGCGGCTTCAGCGTGCTGGTCAACGGCCGCAACGTCATGGTGCAGCTGGGCGAGCCGGTCTCGCTCCGCAGCCTGCTCGGGGGTGAGGCCGATACCGCCGCGGTGGCGCGGCGCGTCGCGCGCGTGCTGCGCGCGCAGCTGGCACGGGCGCGCGCGGCGCGCATCGGCCCCGACCTCTCGCACCGCCGCACCATCGTCGCCGAGGTGCTGCGCTCGCGCGCGGTGCGCCAGGCGGTGGCGCAGGCGGCGCGCGAACGCAACGGCGGCGAACGCAAGGGCCGTGACCGGCGCCGCGAGATGCTGCTCGAAGCGCGCCGCTGCATCGACGAAATCGCCGCCAACTATTCGCACATCTTCGTCACGTCGATGTCGCACCTGCTGACGCGGGTGTGGAACCGCCTCTACGACGGCGTGGAATTCCGCCACGTCGACACGCTCCGCCAGGTGGCGGCCGGCAACGAGATCGTCTACGTGCCCTGCCATCGCAGCCACATGGATTACCTGCTGCTTTCGTACGCGATCTACCAGCACGGTTTTGCGATCCCGCACGTGGCCGCGGGCGTCAACCTGAACCTGCCGGTGATCGGCCGCTTCCTGCGCAAGGGCGGCGGCTTCTTCATGCGCCGCAGTTTCCGCGGCAATTCGCTGTACACCGTGGTGTTCACGCAGTACCTCGCGGCGATCATGGCGCGCGGCCATTCGATCGAGTATTTCATCGAGGGCGGACGCAGCCGCAGCGGCCGGTTGCTGGCGCCGATGACCGGCATGCTGGCGATGACGGTGCGCAGCTTCCTGCGCCAGCCCCGCCGGCCTGTGGTGTTCGTGCCGGTGTACTTCGGCTACGAACGCATCTGGGAAGGCGCGACATACATCAACGAGCTGTCGGGGCGGCCGAAGGAGAAGGAGACCGTGCTGGGGCTGGTGCGCAGCCTCCATCGGCTGCGCGAGAATTTCGGGCGCGTGCACGTCAACCTCGGCGAGCCGGTGTTCCTCGAGCGACTGCTCGACCGCCATGCGCCGGACTGGCGCACGCAGGCCGGCAACGCGCAGGAGAAGCCGCGCTGGATCGCGCCGCTGGTCGGCGAGCTGTCGGTCACCGTGATGCGCCACATCAACGCGGCCGCCAGCATGAACCCGGTCAACCTGCTGGCGCTGGCGCTGCTGGCGACGCCGCGCCAGGCGACGCTGCAGGACGACCTGGTGCGGCACCTCGGCACGCTGCTGGCGGTGTTGCGCGCGGTGCCGTACAGCGAACGCGTCACGGTCACCGAGCTCACCCCCGCGGCAATCGTCGACTACGGCCTGAAGCTGCAGCTGATCACGCGCGAGACGCATCGCGCCGGCGAGTTCGTGCGCATGAGCGCCGAGAATGCCGTGCTGGCCACCTACTACCGCAACAACGTGCTGCACCTCGTGGCGATGCCCTCGCTGATGGCCTGCTGCTTCATCGCCAACGCCGAGCTGCACGCCACCGACATCCAGCGCTTCGCCGGTCGCATCTATCCGTACATCGCCACCGAGCTGTTCCTGCGCTGGCGCGAAGACGAATTGCCGGCGGTGGTGGACGAAGTGCTGGCCGCGCTGGGCCGCTGCGGCCTGCTCGAACCCACGGGCAATGGCGGCTGGCGGCGGCCGGCGCCGACCTCGAATGCGGCGCTGGAGCTGTCGCTGCTGGCGCAGTCGACGGTGCAGACGATCGAGCGCTACTACCTGGCGATCGCGCTGCTGATCCGCGCCGGCAGCGGTACGATCACGCAGAAGGCACTCGAGGAGCGCTGCCAGCTGATGGCGCAGCGCATGACGCTGTTGTACGGGTTCAACTCGCCCGAATTCTTCGACCGCGCGCTGTTTGGCAGTTTCATCAACCTGCTGCGCAGCCGCGACGTACTGCGCACCGACGAGGCCGGACGCCTGGTGTTCGACGGCGTGCTGGTCGAAGTCGCGCGCGATGCGGAGATCGTGCTGTCAGAGCAGATTCGCCACTCGATCCTGCAGGTCACGCACGGCTGAGGAGCGCGGCGGCGCTCAGTGCGGCCACAGCCAGCCGAAGGTGCCGCCGGTCAGCAGCCCGAACAGCAAGCCATCGAACATCGTGACCAGCGTCATGCGCCAGTTGCGGTGATACCAGATCGCCGCCTGCGGCAGCGCCATCGCGTAGGCCATGAAGGCGGCGAATCCCACCAGGCGGAACACGCTCAGGTAGGGCGCGCCGGCCGGCAGTTCACGGCCGGCGATGTAGGCGCAGAAGAAACTGACCACCAGCAGGTACACGAACCACTGCAGCAGGTTCTTGCCCATCGCCATGCCGCCCTTCGCGACGGTCATCAGCACCATCGGCCCGCGTTCCATCTTCGCCTTGAATTCCGGCGTGCGGAAATCCTTCATCGAATCGGGCTTGGGCATCGCGTAGTCGCCCGGCTGCAGGTTCAGTCCGCGCAGCGCATCGAGGATCGCGTCCTGCTGCGCCGGCGCGCGCAGGTCGCCCCAGTGGTAGCCGAGGAACATGTGGATGATCGAGCTGAGCACGAAGATGAACACCGCCGAGAGCAGGATCGGCAGCCAGAGTGCGCCAATGGAAATCATGTGAATCTCCCCTGTTTGCTGGTTGTGGTCGCAGGTGCCTTGGATGTCATTCGTCGTGCCGGACCGCACGGCGCAGCTGCTTGTTTCTCTGGCGGTGGAGTTTGCCAGCAATGCGCCGCTCTTTGGAAGCGCGCGTCGGGCGGGTGGGGCGCCTCGCCTTGGGCACGTGCAGGGCGCGCGCGATCAGATCCTGCAGCCGCCCGAGTGCCTCGCGCCGGTTACCCTCCTGGGTGCGGTGGTTGCGCGCGACGATCAGGATCTCGCCGTCGCCGATCAGCCGATGGCCGGCAAGGGCACGGAGCCGTGCCTTGCCGCTGTCATCGAGCAGCTTGGTGTTCGCCAGGTTGAAGCGCAGCTGCGCGGTCGTCGACACCTTGTTGACGTTCTGGCCGCCGGGACCGGCGCCGCGCACGAAACTGATGCTGAACTCGGACTCGGGAATTTCCGGCGGCGCGTTCACGGCGCGTCCGGGGCGCCGCTGGGTCCCAGCAGCCGCACCTCGTGCTGCGCGACCGGGATCGTGATGCCCGCGTCGCGGAACAGGCGCCAGATGCGCCGGTTGACGTCGGAGCGCACGTTGTTGACGCCGTTCTGCGGGTCGGCGATCCAGAAGCGCAGCTCGAGGTCCATGCCGTGGTCGCTGAAGGCCATCAGGCGCGGCGCGGGTGCCGGGTCCTGCAGCACGCGCGGATTGCCCTCGACCGCGCGACTCAGCAACTCGAGCGCCACCTCCGGATCGTCACGATAGCTGACGCGCACCGGCAGCTTCAGGCGTACCTTGCGGTCGGAGTAGCTCCAGTTGATGACCGTGCCGGTGATCAGGTTCTGGTTCGGCACCAGCGTTTCCACGCCATCGCGATCGCGCACGACCACGCAGCGTCCGCGCAGCTCCTGCACCCAGCCGAAGTTCTCGGTGCTGGTGCCGGTCAGCCCGGTGAAGCTGATGACATCGCCCGGCTTGATCGACTTGTCGAGCAGCAGCACGAAGCCGCTGACGAAATTGCTGGTGATCGCCTGCAGGCCGAACCCCAGGCCGATACCGATTGCGCCGGTAATCAACGTGAGGGCGGTCAGGTCGACTCCCGCCGCATTGACGCCCACCAGCGCGCCGAGGCACACCAGGAAGAAATGGCTGAACTTCGCGATGCCGACGCGCGTCGACATCGCGATGTTCGAAAGGCGCATCACGCGCTGCTCGAGCGCGCGCGCGACCAGGCCGCCGGCCAGCACGAAGCCGGTGATCACCACCAGGCTCTTGAGGAGCGACCACAGCGAGAACTTCACCCCGCCGGGCAGCAGGTCGATTTCATCGAGCGTCGCTTCGATGCCGGCCAGCCAGCCGACCATCTGGAAGGCGATGCCCAGCCAGACGATGGCGGCCACTTGTGAAGCCCAGTTGTGCAGCCAGGAATGCGGCCCGAGCAACTGGCCCACGGCGAACACGACCCCGCGCACGAGGATCATCACCGCGGCCAGCCGCAGCGCCAGGTCGAGCAGGCCGGTCTCGCGCCCCGCACCCGCGTAGGCGGCGTGCGCGGCCAGCAGCAGCCCGCTCGCGCACAGCGAGGGCACCAGCTGCACCAGCCCGTCCGTCAACAACGCCTGCCACGGCCGGCGCGGGGGCGCTCGCCGCTGCCAGGCGGCGCGCGCCACGCGGCCGGCGAGCACCGCCAGCGCCATCACCGCGACGATCGCCAGCAGCTGCGCGTAGAGGTGCGGGTTGGCGGGATTTTCGATCAGCGGTTGCAGCAAGGCGGCGCTCAGGCGTTGAGGTCGGGAATCAGCTGGCTCTCGAGCATCAGGATCTGGTCCTTGAGCGCGAGTTTGCGTTTCTTCAGGCGCTTGAGCTGCAGTTCGTCGATGTGGATGTCGAGCGACAGCCGCGCGATCACTTCATCCAGGTCGCGGTGCTCGATGCGCAGCGCCCGCAATTTCTGCACGTTGCGGAACAGTTCGCGATCGACGTTGTCGCCTGATTCATTCATTCAGCCGCTCGTGCATTCAGCCGCTCGTGAATGGGCTTGATGCCATCGGGTAGCTTAGCGAAGCGCCCCAGCGGGCGCCACGGGATGCCGGGCACATGGAAATCCGAGCCGCAGGAGCCCGCCAGGTCGTAACGGCGCGCCAGCGCGGCGGCGCGGTCGGCATCGCCCTGGGCCATGCCGGGCAGGCTGACTTCCAACCCCAGGCCGCCGGCCGCACGAAATTCCCCGCACAGCTCGCGCAAGCCCCCGGCCGAGAGCTTGTAGCGATGCGGATGCGCCAGCACGGCGGCGCCGCCGGCCGCGCCGATCGCCGCCACCGTATCGGCGATGCCGGGCCAGGCCGCGGCGACGGCCGCGGGCTGCCCCTGGCCCAGCCAGCGCTTGAAGGCATCGTCTTCGTCCGCGGCGTGGCCGCGCTGCACCAGTTCGCGCGCGACGTGCAGCCGCGTCGGCGTGCCAGGCCGCGCCAACACCGCCGCCGCAATGGCTTCGCCGGGCAGCCCCCTTGCGGCGAGCTTCACGCCGATCGTGCGGATGCGCGCGGCGCGCTGCGCGCGCACGCCGGCCAGGTGCGAGGCGAGCGTGGCCGAGTGCGGATCGAGCCGCAGCCCGACGATGTGCACCTCGCGACCGCGCCACAGGCTGGTCAGTTCGCAGCCGTGCAGGAAGGCGATGCCCGCCGCCGCGCAGGCCCTGGCCGCGGCCTCGCACCCGGCCATCGTGTCGTGGTCGGTGAGCGCGAGCAGCTGCACGCCGCGCGCCGCGGCGAGCGCCGCCAGCTCCTCGGGGCTGAGCGTGCCGTCGGACCAATGGCTGTGCGCGTGCAGGTCGATGCGCTCGAACGGTTGCGGGCCGGCGATCATGGACGCCATCATAGCGAAGCTGATGAATTTGCAGTGACGCACGAAACTACAATGCCGATGAATTTGTCCGCCCCGCATCACCTCCAGTGGCAGGACATCGATCACGTGCTGCTCGACCTCGACGGCACGCTGCTCGACCTCGATTTCGACAATCATTTCTGGCAGGTGCTGGTGCCGCAGACCTGGGGTCGCGATCGTGGCCTCGATGCGGCCGCCGCGCGCGCAGCGCTCCAGCCGCGCTTCGATGCCTGCGCCGGCACCTTGCCCTGGTACAGCACCGAATACTGGAGCCGCGAACTCGGCCTCGACATCGCCTCGCTCAAGCGCGCCGACGCGCATCGCATCCGCTGGCTGCCCGGCGCCCGCGAATTCCTCGCCGCGGCGCGCGCGCGCCGCAAGCGGCTGGTGCTGCTGACCAATGCGCATCCGCAGGCGCTGGCGATCAAGCACGAGCGCACCGGCGTGCTCGCTCACTTCGATGCGAGCTTCAGTTCGCACTCGCTGGGCGCACCCAAGGAAGACGCGCGCTTCTGGCGGGCGCTGGCCGGCGCGGAGAACTTCGATGCCGCGCGCAGCCTGTTCGTCGACGACAGCGCCGCGGTGCTGCGCGCCGCGCAGGCCGCCGGCATCGGCCACATCCGCGCGATCCGCCGGCCCGATTCGGCGCGTGCGGCGCACGCGCACGAGGAGTTCACCGCGGTCGATGCGCTGGTGGATCTGCTGGGGCCGGCCGGAGGGCCGGCGCGCTAGCGGCAGCGCGCGTCCAGTTCGATGCCGCGGCGCATGCGATCTCAGCGGCGCCGCGGCGGACCACCGCGCCGCGGCCCACCGCGTGGCCCGCCCCGCGGGCCGCCACCGCCACGCCGCCGCGGCGCGTCCGGGTCGCGCGGCACGTACGGCGCCGGCTGCAATTTCGGCAGGTCGCCCGGCTCGTAGCGTTCGACCGGAATCTTGTGGCCGATGAAAGTCTCGATGTCGGGCAGCGAGATCGCGTATTCCTCGCAACCGAAGCTGATCGCATCGCCGGCCGCGCCGGCGCGCGCCGTGCGGCCGATGCGATGCACGTAGTCGGCCGCGTCCTGCGGCAGGTCGAAGTTGAACACGTGGCTGACGTCGGGAATGTGCAGGCCGCGCGAGGCGACATCGGTGGCGATCAGCACCGCGAGTTCGCCTTCGTGGAACTGCCGCAGGAAGCGCAGCCGCTTGGGTTGTGGCACGTCGCCCGAGATCGCCTGCGCGTGGAAACCGTTGGCGCGGAGCGAAGCCTCGAGCCGCTCGGCCATGCGCTTGGTGTTGACGAACACCATCGTGCGGTGCGCCTCGCTCTCGCGCAGCAGGTGCACCAGCAGCGGGATCTTCTCGGTCATCGCCGGGAAGTAGATCACCTGCCGCACGCGGTCGATCGTCACCTTGTCCGGTTCGATGCGCACCAGCTCGGGATTGTTCATGTGCTCGTAGGCGAGCTCGAGCACGCGTTGCGACAGTGTCGCCGAGAACAGCATCGACTGGCGCCGATCCGGCGCCGGGAGCCGCCGCATGATGTAGCGGATGTCGGCGATGAAGCCCAGGTCGAACATGCGGTCGGCCTCGTCGAGCACCATCACCTGCGCGTGGCGCAGGTCGTACACGCCCTGCTTGAGGTAGTCGATGATGCGGCCGGGCGTGCCGATCAGCACGTCGACGCCGTCGGCGAGCTGCTTGCGCTGTTTCTCGTAGTCGGTGCCGCCGAACACCACCGCCAGCGGCAATCCGGTATGGCGGCCGAGCACCGCGGCATCCTTGTGGATCTGCACCGCGAGTTCGCGCGTCGGCGCGACCACCAGCGCGCGCACCGATGTCTTCGCCTTGCCGGCCGGCGGCGCCTTCGTCAGCAGCGATTGATACAGCGCCACGAGGAAGGCCGCGGTCTTGCCGGTGCCGGTCTGCGCCTGGCCGGCGATGTCGCGGCCGGTGAGTGCGGTGGGCAGCGTCTGCGCCTGGATCGGCGTGCAGTGCGTGAAGCCGGCTTCGGCTATTCCCTGCATCAGCGCGGGGTGCAGCGGCAGGCTGTCGAAGGTCAGGGTGCTTAAATGCTCGTCAGTCATGGAACTTGCGTTATTCCCGGAAATGGCTAAAAATATCGCTAACGGCGGCTCCTCTGCGCGCCCGCTATACCAATCTTTCAGACACAAGTGTAACCGCTGAGCGGCTCCCATGTGCCACTGTCTGGCCTGCCGCGCTTAAAACCACCCAATCGTCCTTCCTTCATCGTTCTGTTCCATCCATCTCAACGGAGGCCCTGAGGTCGCGTGAGTAACGAAAACATAGTCCACACGTCGGATGCCCGCTTCGAAGCGGATGTCATCAAGTCCGACCAGCCGGTGCTGCTCGATTTCTGGGCCGAATGGTGCGGCCCCTGCAAGCAGATCGCGCCGCTCCTCGATGAGATCGCCGGCGCCTACCAGGGCCGCTTGCGCATCGCCAAGCTGAACATCGACGAGAATCCGCATACGCCGCCGAAGTTCGGCATTCGCGGCATCCCGACGCTGATCCTGTTCAAGAACGGCACCGTCGAAGCGCAGAAAGTCGGCGCGCTGTCGAAGTCGCAGCTCACCGCATTCCTGGACCAGCACCTGTGAGAGGCTATCTCGGCAACCAGGGCCGCAACCAACAGCGCAACAAAGGCCCGCGCCACGGCAACCGGGACGGCAATCGCGATCCGAATCGTGGCAACGTCGGCGGCCGCATGGACGAGCCGATGCACGATCTCGAGCCCTTGGCCGACGACGATGCCGAGATTATCAGTCCGGCGGAACTCGCGGCTTCGCGCAATTCGATGAACCTGACGGCCCTCAAGGCCAAGCCCATACACGAACTCGTCAAGCAAGCGGAATCGATGGGCCTGGAAAGCCTTGCGCGCTCGCGCAAGCAGGACATCATCTTCTCGATCCTCAAGGCGCACGCGCGCAACGGCGAAGACATCTACGGCGACGGCGTGCTCGAGATCCTGCAGGATGGCTTCGGTTTCCTGCGCTCGGCCGATGGTTCGTACCTCGCCGGGCCCGACGACATCTACATCAGCCCGAGCCAGATCCGCCGCTTCAACCTGCGCACCGGCGACACGATCTCGGGACTCATCCGTCCGCCGAAGGACGGCGAACGCTACTTCGCGCTGCTCAAGGTCGGCGAGATCAATTTCGATTCGCCCGAGAGCTCGCGCAACAAGGTGTTGTTCGAGAACCTGACGCCGTTCCATCCGACCAAGCGGCTGAAACTCGAGCGCGGCAACGGCAGCACCGAGGATCTCACCGCGCGCACCATCGACCTGGTCGCGCCGATCGGCAAGGGCCAGCGTGGCCTGATCGTCTCGCCGCCGAAGGCCGGCAAAACGATGCTGCTGCAGAACATCGCCACCTCGATCACGTGGAACCACCCGGAAGTGCACCTGATCGTGCTGCTCATCGACGAGCGGCCCGAGGAGGTCACCGAGATGCAGCGCACCGTCAAGGGCGAGGTCGTGTCGTCGACCTTCGATGAACCGGCTGCGCGGCACGTGCAGGTGGCCGAGATGGTCATCGAGAAGGCCAAGCGCCTGGTCGAGCACAAGAAGGATGTCGTGATCCTGCTCGATTCGATCACGCGCCTGGCGCGCGCCTACAACACCGTCGTGCCGAGTTCCGGCAAGGTGCTGACCGGTGGCGTCGATGCGAACGCGTTGCAGCGCCCGAAGCGCTTCTTCGGCGCGGCGCGCAACATCGAGGAGGGCGGCTCGCTCACCATCCTCGCCACCGCGCTGATCGACACCGGCTCGAAGATGGACGATGTCATCTACGAGGAATTCAAGGGCACCGGCAACAGCGAAATCCACCTCGACCGGCGCATCGCCGAGAAGCGCGTGTTCCCCGCGGTCAACATCAACCGCTCCGGCACGCGCAAGGAAGAGCTGATCACCGACCAGGCCGAGCTCGCGAAGATGTGGATCCTGCGCAAGCTCCTGCACCCGATGGACGAGCTCGCCGCGATCGAATTCCTGCTCGACAAGATGAAGGATACGAAGACCAACTCGGAATTTTTCGAGGCCATGAAGCGGTAGCACGGCGGATCCCAATCGCCGCGCCGCACGTACGCGCTACTGGTTCACAGTTTCGAACGTCGCCGCGCGGCGACGCTGGCGCGGCGGCGGGGGCTGCCCGATGATAGGGCGCATGCGCCATCTGCTGTTTTCCACGGTCCTGCTGGCGGCCGCCATGGGCGTCCGCGCGCAGCAATCCCCGGCACCTGAGCCGGCCAGCCCGATCACCGATCATTTCGCCTTCCGTGCGGGCATCTTTTACGGCACGGCCGCGACCGATGGCGAAGTGGACGATCCCAACGCGGCGACGCCGGGCGATCCGTTCTCGCTCGAGAAGGATTTCAAGCTCAGCCCGAAGGTGCACCAGGCCCGCGCCGAATTCATGTTCCGGTTGCGCGAGCGCAACCGCCTGCGCGTCGACCTGTGGGAGCTGACGCGCACTGGCGTCGCCAGCCCGTCCACGACCATTGTCTACGGCGGCCACACCTTCACGCCGACCGATGTGGTTCACTCGGAATTCGACTGGCACCAGGTCAACCTGACCTGGACCTATTCCTTCCTGAAGCGCCAGCGCTTCGAACTCGGCGCGGGCCTGGGGCTCCACCTGCTGGAAGCGCAGGCCAACGCCAATGCCACGCAGCCGACCGGACCAGTGGCCGAGAAATTCAGCGGCGCGGGCCCGTTCGTGACGCTGGCGCTCGATGGCACCTGGCGCATCACGCGCCGCTTCGCCTTCTCGGCGCGCGGCCAGTACATGAAGCTGACCGTCAGTTCGGTGAAGGGTGCGCTCGGTGACTACCACGGCGACCTGCAATTCCGCTGGCGCCCGAACCTGGCCTTCGGCCTCGGCTACCAGAGCACGCGCACGCGGCTCGACGTCAGCAACAACAATCCGAATGGGTTCATGCAAGTCGATACGCATGGGCCCGAGTTGTTCGCGCGCGCGAGTTTCTAGCAGGCATAGGCGCGCCACCCGCGAATCCTGGGTTGGCGCGTCCGCACGCACAACAAAGTCCTGTCGAGAACGCCGTGAATCCGTCCATGGAGGCTCCGGCCGCGCCATCCATGGCGCGGACGGTCCCGACAGGGC
>JAFEDW010000500.1 GCA_018241455.1 Pseudomonadota bacterium
TTCGCGAACGGCTGCGTGGCCAATGCCACGGCGAGCCGCGTCAGCCTGAAGACCGAGCGGCGCCTGCGCATCTTCCAGGACGATGCCTACCTGTCGCTCGACCTGCAGCAGAAGATCCTGACCGTCATCCGCAAGCAGGCGGTGGCGGCGGGTGAAGCGCGGTTGCCGGTGAGCATCGACGAGCAGTCGTTCGAGCCGGGCGACGCCTTGCGCAGCGAGATCGAGGCATTCCTCGCCAGCTGCCGCGGCGAGCGGCCGGTGGCGGTCAGCGGCGAGGACGGTGCGCGTGCACTGCAGACGGCGGTGGCGATTGCGGCGGCGGTCAACAGCGCCGCGGCGCGGCCGTCTTGAATGCAATGCATCATTGCAACAATTTGCACCACGAACAATAACGAACCTATACTTTTGCGCCGCCGCCGTCGTGCGGCATGCGGGGGCTGATGATGACAGCACTGGCAGCTGGCGAGCGGACCCGGGCACATGCGGGGCGAGTGCGCGGCGCTCCGAAGCGCGCGCAGACGGTTCGCGCCGAGCGCGATCGCGATGCACGCGTCGAGTTGGGTTGCCTGCCGCGCCTGCTCGGATTCAACCTGCGGCGCGCGCACCTGTGTTCATGGCGCCAATACGTCGCGGTCATCGGCGAGAACAACATCCGGCCGGGGCTGTTCAGCCTGCTGGTGCTGGTCGGCTCCAATCCGGGCATCGCGCAGATCGAACTCGGCACCCACCTCGGCATCGACAAGGCCAGCATCGTCGCGCTGCTCGATCGGCTCGAGAAGGACGGCATGCTCGATCGCCACCGGTCGACGCGCGATCGCCGCCGGCAGGGCATCTACCTGACGGAACGCGGCGCGACGGCGCTGGAGAAACTGATCACGCAGGTGCGTACGCTGGAGCGGCAGATGGCGAGCCGCTTCACGCGCAGCGAGTTCGAGCAGTTCATCGGCTTCCTGCAGCGTTTCTATTCCTGAGCCCCGCGTTCCGGGGCGCGCGCGGCTGCGTCGCGCAGCAAGCGCGCCAGCTCGGCCGACAGCGGCTTCATGAACCAGCTCGATTCCGGCATGGCGCCCACGGTCACGCCGCGCTCGCGCAACGCGGCTGCGACCACCGGCCCAACCGCCGCGACCTGCGTGGCCGCGAGCGCGGCCTGCACCTCAACCGGTTCCGCCACGGCGAACAGGCGCGCCACCTGCGCCTGGCTGGTGAACGCGATCGCATCGACCTCGCCACTGCGCAGCCGCAGCAGCAGGGCCCGCACCGCGGCGGCGTCGGCCGCGTCGGCGTACACGTAGGGCGCGACACAGCGCGGCTCGGCGCCGGCGCCGCGCAGCGCCTGTT
>JAFEDW010000501.1 GCA_018241455.1 Pseudomonadota bacterium
GCCCATGCGCACCGTGACCGACAATCCCTGCTGCACGCTGGCGTCGGCGTCGGCGGACGAGGCACCGGCCGCGCGTGCCGCGGCCAGCGCGCTGCTGACGACCTGCTGCAGCTCGGGGATTCGCGTCGCGTCGACTGCGGTGGGCATGGCAGAATTGTAACAGTGCGCGCGTGCGCACCCGCGACGGATCAGAGCCATGGCGCCCGTGGAACCCTTCGATGACGGCGACGAGCTGGCGGACCGCCCGAGCCGCTCGGCGCGCAAGCGTGCCGCGGAATACATGCAGAAGCTCGGCGTGCGGCTGGTGGCCCTGCGCGAGACGCAGCTCGATGCGCTCGGGCTGTCCGATGAATTGCGCGAGGCACTGCGCGAGGCGCGCCGGCTGCGTGGCCAGTCGGCGCTGGCGCGCCAGCACCAGTACATCGGCCGCCTGATGCGCGAGCTCGATCCGGCCCCGATCGAGGCCGCGCTGGATGGGGCCGCCGGCCTGGCCGGGCCCCGTGGTAAAATGCGCCGATGAAGCCGCTGGTTGGCATCATCATGGGGTCGGCCTCCGATTGGGACGGCATGCGCCCCGCCGCGGAAATGCTCGAGAAACTCGGCATTGCCCACGAGGTGCGCGTGGTCTCCGCGCACCGCACGCCCGACCTGCTGTTCGAATACGCCGGCTCGGCGGCCGGCCGTGGCCTCGAGGTGCTGATCGCCGGCGCCGGCGGCGCGGCGCACCTGCCCGGCATGGCGGCGGCGAAGACCCCGCTGCCGGTGCTCGGCGTGCCGGTGCAGTCGCGCGCGCTGAACGGGCTCGATTCGCTCCTGTCGATCGTGCAGATGCCGGCCGGCATTCCCGTCGCCACCTTCGCCATCGGCGCCGCGGGCGCGACCAACGCGGCGCTGTTCGCCGCGGCGATCCTCGCCACGCACCACGCCGACATCGCCACTGCGCTGGCACAGCACCGGCGCAAGCAGACCGAGGCGGTGCTCGCGCATCCGGATCCGCGGACCCCGGCGGCATGACCATTGGCGTCGTGGGCGCGGGCCAGCTCGGCCGCATGCTCGCGCTCGCAGGCGTCCCGCTGGGTCTCGATTTCCTGTTCCTCGACCGCAGCGCGGACGTGCCCGCCGCCGCGCTCGCGCCGATCATGGTCGGCGAGTTCACCGATCGCGCGTTGCTGCGCCGCCTGGCCAGGCGCTGCGGGGTGCTGAGCTTCGATTGGGAAAACATTTCCGTGCCGACGCTCCGTGCCGCGACGCACGGATTGCGCACGCGCATCCATCCCCCGCTGCGCGCGCTCGCCACCGGCCAGGATCGGCTGCTGGAAAAGCGCCTGTTCGAG
>JAFEDW010000502.1 GCA_018241455.1 Pseudomonadota bacterium
GAATGCGCTGCGCGCCGGCACCGTCTGGATCAACACCTACTTCAAGTCGGCGATGACGACGCCCTTCGGCGGCTTCAAGCAATCGGGCTTCGGGCGCGACCGCTCGCCGCACGCGATCGAGAAATACACCGACCTGAAGACGATCTGGACGACTTACCGATAGCTTTAGGAAGCGATTCTTCAGTGGCCGGGTGCGCCCGCCTCGGATTCCAGGCCGCGATCGGCCAGTTTCGCCGCGGCCCACTCGCGCGGCATGTCGAGTGAGCGACACGCCAACAGGTACACGATCGCGGACACCGGCAATCCCACCAGCATCGCCAGGTCGGCGCCGCCGAGCTGCTGCGCGATCACGCCCTTGTAGTGGCTGGTGCTGAAGAAAGGAACCATGGCCGCGAAGCCGATGCCGTAGGCGAGCAGCCCGCGCCAACTCCAGCGGCCGTAGATGCCGCGCGGATTGAAGATTTCGCGCACCGAGTAGTGGCACTTGCGCACCCAATAGAAATCGACCAGGTTGATCGCGGTCCACGGCGTGAACAGGTACAGGAGCACGGCCAGCAATTGATCGAATCGGTTGGCGAATTCCCGCGACAAATTCAACGCCAGCACCAGCGAGACGACGAGTGCGACCCACAGCGCGATCATGCGGCCGGTAATGCCGAACTTACGCGGCTTGACGCAATCGGCAACGCTGAGCAGCGTGAGCGAGGCGCCGTAGAAGTTCAGCCCGGTGATCGAGACCAGGCCCAGGATGCCGCTGCCGAGCAGGATCGCTCCGAACCAGGGGTGCACGAGGTCGGCCGCCGCCTTCACCGCCGCGGCGACATCGGGGTGCGGACTGACGGCGGCGACCAGCGTGCCGATCAGCATCAACCACACGCCGCCGATGAACGCGCCCAGGTACGTCCACCAGAACGACGACGCGACGCCGACATTGGCGGGCAGATAGCGTGAATAGTCGCTGACGTAGATCGACCAACTGAGCTGGTAGGCCGCCGCGGCGAAGAACTGCACCATGAACGGGATGCCTTTGAACTCACCGAGCTGCAGCAACGCCCCGGGCATCGGTATGAACCACAGTGCCGTCAGCGAGAACAGGCTGAGCAGCAGCAGCATGAAATAGGCGAACAGCCGCTGCAGCCGGTGGATCCAGTCGTAGCCGACCGCGGCCATCACGACGGCGACGAGCAGGAACAGGCTGATGATCGCCCAGTCGGCCAGCGCACTCCGCTCCATCAGCACGCGTGTCGCCTGCGCGGCCAGTACGCTGTTGTAGGCGTTGTAGCCGATGTAGGCGACCAGCGCGACGACCCACACCAGCAGCGCGCCGAG
>JAFEDW010000503.1 GCA_018241455.1 Pseudomonadota bacterium
TGACCCATGTCGATCAGGAACGTGGTCATCTTCTTGCGCGGCATCTTGCCCGATTCATCGACGCCGGTCGCCGCGACGAGGATGACGAAATCGGCGTGGTCGGCGTGACTGATGAAGTGCTTGGTGCCGTTGATGATGAAATCGTTGCCGGAGCGCACCGCGGTGGTCTTCATGCCGCGCAGGTCCGAGCCGGCACCCGGCTCGGTCATCGCCAGGCAGTCGGTGCGCTCGCCGCGCACCGCGGGCAGCAGGTAGCGCTCGCGCTGCGCGCCCTGACAGGCCAGCAGGATGTTCGACGGCCGCCCGACGCAACAATAGTGCAACGCGTAATTGGCGCGCCCCAACTCCTTTTCGTACAGCACCCAGCTGACGGTATCGAGGCCGCCGCCGCCGACCTCGGTCGGCATGTTGGCGGCATACAATCCGGCCTCGATGGCCTTGCGCTTCAGTTCAGCCAGCAACCCAGGACGCAGCACGCCGGTCTCCTCCACCTCCTTCTCGTGCGGGAACAGTTCCTGCTCGACGAAGGCGCGCGTCGTCTTGACGATGAGTTCCTGTTCTTCGGTCAGCGAAAAGTCCATGCCGCTCTCCCCGTGAAACTTCAAGCCCGGGCTGCGCCGTGCGCCCATTCGCGCAGCAGCAGCAGATGCAGCTCCAGTTGCCGTAGCTGCGTGCGCGCCGGCCAGTCGCGCGGACTCGACACGGCGCTGGTGGTCACGCCATTGAGGAACGTGATCAGCGATCGCAACACCTGCGCCTGCACCGCCGCAGGCCACGTCTGCGATTCCGGCCATTGCTCGGCCAGGCACCGCTCGAACAGTTTACGGTATTCACGGTGCACCCAGGCGTTGAGCCGTTTCAGGTGCGCGTCGGCGGCAAGCTGGCCCCAGAATGCGGTCCAGAAGGCGCATTCCGTGCGCCGCTGCGCGTCGATCGGCAACGCCTCGCTCAATACTTCCAGCAAACCCGCACGCGGCGCGCCCGGCACTCCCTGCAGGCGTTGGTCCATGCGCTTCAGGATCAGCCGCAGCGCCGCCAGGATGATTTCCTGCTTCGAATCGAAGTAGTACGCCACCATGCCCGTGGTATAGCCGGCCGTCTGCGCAATCTGCGCCACGGTCGCGCGCGCGAAGCCGTGCTCGGCAATCGCCTTGCAGGCGACCAGCGCGATCTCGTCGCGCCGCCGGGCGTGATCGACGCGCTTCGGCAAGGGTTCGCCCCGTCAAGCCCTAGTTCGGCACGCGCGGATGGCCGATCGCGCGGCCGGCCTGCGGCGGGATCGGCTCGGCGCGCTGCGCATCGCGGATGCGTTCGAGCTGCGTT
>JAFEDW010000504.1 GCA_018241455.1 Pseudomonadota bacterium
CTGCTTGGCGATGTTGTTAATCAGCTCGAGCATGTTGACGGTCTTGCCGACGCCCGCGCCGCCAAACAGGCCGACCTTGCCGCCCTTCGCGAACGGCACCAGCAGGTCGATGACCTTGATGCCGGTGACGAGCAGGTCCTGCCCGCCGGCCTGTTCGTCGTACGCCGGCGCCGGACGGTGGATCGGGAGTTTATCCTTCGTCTGCACGGCGCCGCGGTTGTCCTGCGGCACGCCGAGCACGTCCATGATGCGGCCGAGCGTGCCCATGCCGACCGGCACCTGGATCGGCTCGCCGGTGGCGGTGACGGCGAGGCCGCGCTTCAGGCCTTCGGAGGCGCCCATCGCGATCGTGCGCACGATGCCGTCGCCGAGCTGCTGCTGCACTTCGAGCGTCAGGTCGACGTCGTTGAGGCGCAGCGCCTCGTACACCTTCGGCACCGACTCGCGCGGGAATTCCACGTCGATGACCGCGCCGATGATCTGGGTAATCTTGCCGTTAGCCATGATGAATGATTTCCTGTAAACCTAAACCGCTGCCGCGCCGCCGACGATCTCCGCCAGCTCCTTGGTGATCGCCGCCTGCCGCGCCTTGTTGTACACGAGCTGCAGGTCGCCGATCAGCTTGCCGGCGTTGTCCGACGCGCTCTTCATCGCCACCATGCGCGCCGCCATTTCGCAGGCGACGTTCTCGACCGAACCCTGGTACACCTGCGACTCGATGTAGCGCATCAGCAGCTCATCGAGGATGTGCATCGCCTCGGGCTCGTAGATGTAGTCCCAATGCGCCGGCAGCTCGGTGTCCTTGATCGAACCCGCCGGCAGCAACTGCTGCACCAGCGGCTTCTGCGTCATCGTGTTGACGAACTGCGCGTTCACGAGGAACAGCCTGTCGATCTTGCCCTCGCGGTACGCGTCGAGCATGACCTTGACCGCGCCGATCAGGTCCTTGACGTGCGGGCGGTCGCCCAGGCCCGTGATGCTCCCGAGGATCGGCAAGCCGAGCCGGCGGAAGAATGCCAGGCCCTTGGCACCGAGGATGCACAGGTTGACGCTCGCGCCCTTCTGCTGCCACTCGCGCATCAGGTAGATGACGCTCTTGAACAGGTTGGTGTTCAATCCACCGCACAAGCCACGGTCGGTCGAGATGATGACGATGCCGATCGATTTCGGTTCGCGCTCGACCAGGAACGGGTGCCGGTAGTCCGGATTCGCTTCGGTGACGTTGCCGATCACCGAACGCATCTTCGCCGCATAGGGACGAGCAAGCTTCATGCGGTCCTGCGCACGGCGCATCTTGCTCGCCGCGACCATTTCCATGG
>JAFEDW010000505.1 GCA_018241455.1 Pseudomonadota bacterium
CATGGACGCGCAACGAGCGAAAGCCCGATGGGCAAGCATGTCCAATCACGTCTAGGTATCGAGCAGCTGCGCGCTCTCGAGCGTTCCGCCAGCCAGAGTTATAGATCCTCGTGATCGGGTGTCCACGGCGTGCGAATACGCGTTCCGGGTGCTGTCCGCGGCAGCTCTCGATAATCGAACGTGCGACTCGGTTCAATACAACGTATCGATCGAGCCCGTTCTTTACGAGCTGCCTCGGGACCACGAACACGGACGTTTTCAACTCAGGCACGCGAACCTCCCACTTCCAACTCAATCGAACAACTTCCTGTTCGCGAAGCCCCGTGTTTACCTTGAACAGCGCCATCCTGGCGAGGTGTTCCGGCAGCTCCGAAAACAAAAGTCGTTGCTCTTCCATCGACAAGGGGTGCGGCACGCGCTTGTCCGGATGACGCTGCATTTGGATGAGAGGGGGAGTGGCGAGCCAGGGCCGATCGGCCTCGTCTCGCCATAGCCTCGCTGCCAGATTCAGAATCCGCCGGACCACGGCCAAATCGCGATTGATCGTCCCGGGGCTGATCCCACTCTTCAATTTGGCCCGTACATAGGGCTGCAGAGAATCGTGATGCACGCGACGTCCTGACAATCCGCCTATGTATGGATCCAATGCCTCCAAGGCCCGAGCGTCCCGCTCCAAGCTGCGCTTGTGCGTGTTCTCCTTCAGAAACTTGGTGGCTGCTTCGCGGAAGATCCAGTCCCGTTGTACCCCGTAGACCGCAGTCGCGCGCAACGCCTCCATGCGATGCGCTAATAGGGCTTGGGCTTCCCGATAGTCGCTTGTGCCAGTGCTCTCGCAAATTCGCGTTCCGTTGATGACCTTATCGATTTTCCAGACTCCCCTACGAAATTGGAGTCCGGACGTTCTACGTTTGCTTTGTCCCATGGCTTCCTCCTATCAGCCGCGGGACGTCCGTTGCGGGACTTATAGTCCTCTGCAGCCACCTGCATTTCAAGCAGGTCGAAAGCGACTCCCTGGCGTCCAATTCGGATCTGTGTCAGCAGGCGCCGGATTTCACGATTGAACCGGTTTTTGTCCATGCCAAAGAAGGACGGTGCATCGCGCAAGCGTACAAATCTTGGCTGGAACGAGCTCGGGAGTGAGGGGCGATGGAATGCCCCAGAGCCATTGGTTGGACCGCCGCTGGCAACGGGTACCCCGCGCGGGCGGTCATTTCCTAGTCGATAGTCTCGCTTATCCACGACGGACCCTCTATGTGGTTCCGGTCGCTCAGGGATAAGTTGTCACATGTGAGATGTTGCCACGATCAATGGTGATA
>JAFEDW010000506.1 GCA_018241455.1 Pseudomonadota bacterium
CGGCAGGTTGGCGCCGAGGGGCTGCGCATCCGCGGGCTTGCCGAGTTCGACCAGCCGGTTCATGTGCAGGCCGATCCGTCGGCATTCCAGGGCGCGCAGTACCTGCTCGTGACCACCAAGACCTACAGCATGGACGCGGCGCTCGCGCCGCTCCGCCAGGCGCGCATCGGCGCCGCGCTGTCGTTCCAGAACGGCCTGATGAAGAACGAACAGCTCGCGGCGGTGTTCGGCGCCGATCGCGTGCTGGGCGCGATCGCGAACACGAGCGGCGAAGTGCTGCCGGGCGGTGAGGTGCTGTTCACGCGCAACGAACAGTTGTGCGTCGGCGAAATGAACGGCGAAGCCAGCGCGCGGGTACGCAGGCTCGCGCGCGCGATCGACGCCTCGGGCGTGCACACCAGCGCGGTCGACAACATCACCAGCCTTGAATGGGCCAAGTTCGCCTCGTGGGCCCCGCTGATGCTGCTGTCGATCACCGTGCGCACCGAGACCTGGAAATACCTCGTCGACGCCGATGCGGCGCTGCTGGCAGCGCGGCTGGTGCGCGAAGTGGGGACGCTGGCGCGCGCGCACGGCGTGGCGCTGACCGACCAATCGATGTTGCCGGTGGCCAGCCTGTGCCAGGGATCGGAGCAGGAGGCCGTGCGCAGCATCCAGGCCGTTGCCGAGCAGCTGCACATCCGGGCGCCCCAGCATCGCATGTCGACGCTGCAGGACCTGCAGGCCGGCCGGACGCTCGAAGTCGAGGAAACGCTGGGCTACGCGGCCCGCAAGGCGTCGTCGCTGGGCCAGGCATTGCCGCTGCTCGATGCCGCATACCGGCTGGCCCGCGCCATCGATCGCACGGGGCGTTAGCCATCCCGGTCGCTGCGCACTATCATGTGTCCGGCGCGAATCATAAGAGGAGGGGCCCATGCAAAAGATGGTGCACAGCTACCTGAAGGCGCTCGAGGCCGGCGATGAAGCCAGGGCGGCGGCGCTGTTCATCCCGGACGGCTGGGTGCAGTGGCCGTTCCTCGGGCGCATGCCGGTACGGCAGTTCGTCAGGAAGGTGGCCGACACCTCGAGCGGCACCCGCCTGACGGTGCACGACGTGCTGGTGAGCGCCGAAGGCCACCTGCGCGCCGTGGCCTATTACAACTATGACTGGCGCCTCAAGGACGGTTCGCGCGTTTCCTTCGACTGCGCCGACGTGTTCAACTTCGACCCGGCCACGGGCCACATCCAGTCGATCGTGCTGGTCTACGACACGCATCCAGTGCGCGGCGTGGTCGAGCACAAGTATCCTTGAACGGCATGTCGACGGCC
>JAFEDW010000507.1 GCA_018241455.1 Pseudomonadota bacterium
CGTGGATGCCGGACGGACACAGGATCAGCGTCGCGCGTCCATCGACTGTGGCCATCATGTAGCCGACCGGAATGGCCGCCTTCAGGGCCATGGCCAGCAAGGCCAGCGCCGTGATCCAGCGTCGTGCCACGCGCGACTGGCCGATCACCTGCATCGACAGGCTCATGAGGTCACCGCCCGGCGCAGGTTGCCGGCCGCGGCCTCGCCGTCGGTTTCGGTGGCCATCAGGTAATGGCTCAGCGCGAAACGCGTGATGTCGGCCGCATTGTGCAGCGAAAGCTTGCGCATCAGGTTGGCGCGATGCTTTTCGATCGTCTTGACGCTGAGGTTGAGTTCGCGCGCCACGACCTTGTTCGAATGGCCCGAGGCGATGCGTGTCAGCACCTGGCGCTCGCGCGCCGTGACCGATTGCAGCGGATCACGCGGCGAACCCGCGCTGCCGTTGTGCAGGTACGTGGCCAGCACGCGCGAGGCCACCGCCTTGCACAGGAACTGCTGGCCGGTCGCCACCGTGCGGATCGCGGTGATCAGCTCTGCGTGGCCGGAATCCTTGAGCACGTAGCCATCGGTCTTGGCATCGAGGCCGGCGCGGATGTACTCCTCGCTGGCGTGCGCGGTGAGCAGCACCACGCGTGCGGCCGGGCACACCTTGCGCAGCTCGCGCACCAGCAGCAACCCGGAATGATCGGGCAGGCCGATGTCGGTGAGCACGACCGCGGGCTGCAGGCTGGTCGCGAGCCGGATCGCCTCGTCGAACGTGCCGGCCTCGCCGACGACCTGCAGGTCGGGTTGCAGCTCGAGCAGCGAGCGCAGGCCTTCGCGCAGGATGGTGTGATCGTCCACCAGCAGCAAGGACAGCGGACTGGCAGCGGGACTCATCATCGGGCTGCGCTCGCTGCTCCCGCTGCTTCGATTCGATAGCCCAGGTTCCTGGATCGGCTCGCAGCCACTGGCCCCTTCCCTCCCGATGCTGCCGCGCCGGATTGTACCGGGAAATCCGCGCTCGCGCGCCGCGGCAACCGGCAGAAAGCCCGCTGGTTCAGTCGTGGCGGCCGTGATCAGCGTCGTGGTCATCGTGTCCCGGGAACGGCCCGTGGCTGGCGTCACCAGAGGCGATCTGCAGGCAGGCGGCGCGGGTATCGGCAGCCGGCATGGCATCGCTGAGCGCGGTTTTGAACTGGGCGTAGGCGCTGCTGTAGTCGGCGCTATGTCTCATCTGTTCCAGGGCTCGATCGTTGACGCCGTTCGTCAGGATTGCACCGAGACGCTGGTACGCCTTGCCGCCGGCGGGATTGACCTGGCTACAGA
>JAFEDW010000508.1 GCA_018241455.1 Pseudomonadota bacterium
ACCCGAACCATCGACCACAACTCTGCCCGCTTTCTCGCCGACCTCGTCCCATGCGCACGCACATGGTGGAGGGGGTAGGATTCGAACCTACGAAGGCGTAAGCCGGCAGATTTACAGTCTGCTCCCGTTGGCCGCTTGGGTACCCCTCCCAAGAAAAAACGAGCCGCGTATTCTGATTTCGCAACTGCCGGGTGTCAATGCAGTTTTCGGGCCAAGTGCGGTTTTTTTCGCGGTGCGTCAGAACCGGGGTCGGCCCCGGCGACGCCTTCACGAGTCGTCAGCGGCCGCGGGAATTGAGGTAGCTGTCCACCGCCGCGCGCAGCGCCGGGGCTGCCTCGGGGCTGGCGGAGAAATCAAGATCGATCATCCCGAGGTCGTCGAGCAGCGCGCGGATTTCCAGCGACTGGGGCTTGCCCTTGTACTGCACGTTGAACTGCCAGGACTTGGGCTGGTCGGGCCTGAGCACCGCGATATCCTGATCGACGCGGCTGACCTCGGCGGCCCCGAAGCCGGCACCGTACAAGCGGCTGACCTGGTGCAACACGGCGCTGGCATATTTGACGTCAAAGCTGGTGGTCACCCGCACCGGATCGGCGGCCGATGCCATGCGCACCACAAACCCGCCCATCATCGCGCCCATTAGCGCCACGATCAGCGCCGTTCGCCGCACGATCGAACCTGAAGCAATCATTTTTCGGCCGGATGCCGCGTCCATACTCATTATTATAACAGCAGCGCCTCGGCAGGCGACATCAGCCTCCAGCCGCCCGGGCGCAGGTCATCCGGCAAGCGGACCCGCCCATAGCGGAGCCTCTGCAGCCGGCTGACCTCGAAACCGACCTCCCGCCACAGCCGCCGCACTTCGCGGTTCCGGCCCTCACGCAGCATCACCCGATACCAGCTGTGGCTTTCGCTGTGGCCGCCGGCCTCGATGTGCTCGAAGCGCGCCGGGCCATCCTCGAGTTGCACGCCGCGCCGGAGCCGCTCGATCACGTCGGCCCCGGGCCGGCCGTGGACCCGGACCAGGTACTCGCGTTCCACCTCGGCGGACGGGTGCATCAGGCGGTGGGCGAGCGCGCCGTCATTGGTGAACAGCAGCAGCCCCGTGGTGTTGACATCGAGCCGACCGATGACGACCCAACGCCCGGAAGGCGGCGGCGGCAGGCGGTCGAACACCGTCGGCCGGCCGGCCGGGTCGCGCCGCGTCGTCACCTCGCCCTGCGGCTTGTTGTAGACCAGCACGGCGCGCGCCATCGGTGCCGCCTGGACGAGCGTTCGCCCGTCCAGGCGGATGTCGGCGCCCGCG
>JAFEDW010000509.1 GCA_018241455.1 Pseudomonadota bacterium
CCGTCGCTGAACTGCCCGGTGAGGTTCAGCGAGCCGCCCGTCGCATCCACCCAGGTCTGCTGCCAGAGCGCGCGGCGCGGATCGTAGAAGTTGAGGCTATGGCCGCGGCCGCCGCCGGCGCCGACCCAGTTCTCGAGCAATGCGCAACCATCGAGCAGCCGGTCGATGCGGTTGGTGCCCGCAGCCTTGCCGTGCTCGGTAACCGACCAGTCGCCGATCCAGAAATCGAACTGGTGGCGAACTTCCGCACCGCATGGCGACGCGTCCGCTGCCTGGACTGACCGCGCGCTGAAGGGCAGCGAACAAAGCAACAGCAGGAACAGCGAGGGGCGAAGGCGCATATGGGGCTCCTGGTGGCTGGTGATGGAGGTGGAGTCGAAGGCGGTGATGCGATTCCTGCGGCGGATTATAGCCGCGCGGGCGCAGCGTGCCCGCATCACTGGCGCCACGGCCGAACGGTCAGCGATCGAGCGGACTCAGCACCGCGTTCGCGCCCTTTTGCATGACGTGCGTGTAGATCTGCGTGGTGGATACGTCCTGGTGGCCCAGCAATTCCTGCACGGTACGGATGTCATAGCCCGCCTCCAGCAGGTGCGTCGCGAAGCTGTGCCGGAACGTGTGCGGCGACACGGGCTTCAGGATGCCCGCGCGCCGCGCCGCCGTGCGCACCGCCCGCTGCACGTTCGCCTCGAGCACATGATGGCGCCTGTCAACGTGAGTACGCGGGTCATGCGTCACGCGCGCCGAAGGGAACACGTACTGCCAAGCCCAATCGAACTCCGCCCGCGGATACTTGCGCGCCAGCGCAAACGGCAAATGGACGCCGCCGAACCCCCCTTCGATCGCCAGCGCGTGCCGCTCCTTCGTGCGTTCCAGGTGCGCCGCCAATGGTTGCACCAGCGTCGTCGGCAGCACCGTCACACGGTCCTTGCCGCCTTTTCCGTCGCGCACGGTGATCTGACGGTATTTGAGGTCGATATCCTTGACGCGCAGCCGCAGCGCTTCGAGCACGCGCAGCCCACTGCCGTAGAGCAGGTTCCCGACCAGCCAATGGACGCCGTCGAGCTGCGCCAGCACCGCCCGCGTCTCGGCTTGCGTCAGCACGACGGGCAAGCGCCGCGGCCGGGTCGCCCTTACCACGTTATCGAGCCACGGCAAGTCCGTCTTCAACACGGTTTTGTATAGAAACAGGATGGCCGACAGGGCCTGTGCCTGGGTTGCCGCAGCCACGTCTTGGTTCGACGCGAGATGGGAGAGGTAGGACTCCACTTCCGGCCCACCCATCTTCGACGGATGCTTCAGG